>JBDLHX010000032.1:0-23623 GCA_039715165.1 Actinomycetota bacterium | reverse complement strand
GAAGGCTTGGTCGCCGACGAAGCCCCGGCCGAAGCTGCACCAACACCTGCCGCTGTCGCCCTGTCGGGCGCCGCGCTACTCACCGCGGTCGCGGAGGCACGCGGGATGCCAGAGTCCCTCGTCGAACGCTCAGCGAAGGCCCGAGCCAAGAAGACCGACACCACCGTCGAAGACGTCCTCAATGAGTGGGCGCGTGAAGAGGGTTTGGTTTCCTCCCCCTCAGGGGGAGGTGTCAGCGACGAAGGAGCTGACGGAGGGGGTCAAGCAGCTCCGGCCACTACAGCCTCAGGCGGTGTCACGGAGGCAGATGCCGCCGTTCAGGAACCCGCTGCAGCGCTCGAACCGGCTCCCGAAGCGAAGAGGAAGCTCCATTCGCTCGTTATCGCAGCGATCGCAGCAGTGGGGATCGCCCTGGTTCTCTCTGTCCTCATGGCTTTCGTCGACGTGCCGTCGAGCTCAGCCGACGCGCCGTGGTACACCGCCGGCCTCGAGCCGTTCGTCGCGGTTGTCATCCTCCCGGCCGTGCTGCTCGTGGCGATCGTGGCCGCCGGCTTCGTCGCTTGGAGTCCGAGAATCAAGCCGTCGATTCGGCGATTCGCCCTGTTGGTGCTGGCGTTCCTCGTGGTCGCGATCGTCGTGTTCCTGAGCGTGGGAGCACTTCTGGCATGAGCGTCGCCCTGTGAGTCCGACCGCAGTCTTCGTCCTCGGGATCATCGGCAGCGGCCTCGTCACGATCGCGGGGATCTACGCAGTCGCTCTCCGGCGAGGCCCGTTTGCGGGTCCGATCGCCGCAGAGGAGACCGAGCGTCACTTGCGATCGGACAAGGCCGAACGAACCGCCCGGTAGAACGGGCGCATACTCCGGCGTGGTCTGGCTACGCCTCCGCCCGCTCCTGCAAGTGGTACGCAAGGATCTGGAGCTCCGTCGAGAGGTCGACTCTGCGGACTTCGGCTTCCGGCACCGAGATCACCGTCGGCGCGAAGTTGAGGATCGACCCAACGCCAGATGCCGCGAGCCGCTCGCCGACGCTCTGCGCGTGCGCCGCTGGGACAGCAATGATCCCGATCTCGATGGTCCGGTCGGAGATGATGGCTTCGAGGTGATCCATCGACTCGACCTCTGTTCCTGAGATCTGGCGGCCGACCTTCCGCGCGTCCGTATCGACGATCGCAGCGATCGAGAAGCCCCATTCGGAGAAGCCGCCGTAATTCGCGAGTGCCCGGCCGAGGTTCCCCGCTCCGACGATGACGACCGGGAACTCGTGTGTCAGACCGAGCGCCTTGCGGATCTGGAGGCGGAGTTCACCGACGTCGTAGCCGACGCCGCGCACGCCCTGGGCTTCGAGGAAGGAGAGGTCCTTGCGCACCTGCGCCGCGTTGACGCCGGCAGTTCGGGCGAGGTCCCGAGACGAGCACGTCATTCCCCCCTCTCTCATTGCCAGGCATCTGAGGTAGACGGGGAGCCTGGCGACGGTTGCGTCGGGGATGTGTCTCCTCATTGCGGCAACACTACCGGCGCCCAAGGGGGCCAAATCCGGACGCGAAGCGCTCGGATCAGTCTTTCCCGATCACGAACGGCTTGATCGGGATCGGACTCCCGCCTGCCGGTCGGAACGTCACCGCGGTGCGGACCGCGAGCGGGTACTCCTCGTCGGCGCGGCCGCCGTTTACCGAGATCGCAATCTGGCCGTACGAGTCGACGTGGATGAGGCCCGAACCCGACTCAACGTCACCGTAGGCAGCCACCCACGGCAGGGATCGGTCGATCCCGGCGATCACCATCGAGACGTCTCCACCAACCGCGAGTTCCAGCGAGGCCAGGTCGGCGGGAGCGATGTTCGTCTGAGCGTTTCCGAAGTGGTCGACCCACAGGACCTCACCGAGCACGCCGCCCATCCCGTCCGGTTCGGCGAGCGGAATCATCATCGGCGTGACGGTCCCGAGATCCGCCGGAGGGCCGAGATCCTCGATGGAGGCTTCCCCTGAGGCAAGGACCGCGGCTGCCGGTCCGAACACGTCGCGCCCGTGGAATGTCTCACCTTCGGAGGGGAGCCTGAAACGCGGGTCTTCGATCGACACGATCAAGTCGGCGCCACCGACGATCGCGACGGCCGGCGCGAGGACACCGTTGTCGGGCCCAACAAAGAGGCCCCAAGGGGTCCGCGCGGCGATCGCCTTGCGCTCGGTGCCGACGCCGGGGTCGACGACCGCGAGCGCGACGCCTTCCGGGAGGTACTGGATCGACCGCATGAGGGCCAGTGCAGCGGTCTGGATGTCGCCTCTCGGGAAGTCGTGGCCGACGTCGATGACGCGGGCGCTCGGGGCGATCCGGGCGATGACGCCGTGAACCACGCCGACAAACTCGTCGGTGCGGCCGAAGTCTGAAAGGAACGAGATGGGAAGCATGTATCAGTAGAGAGTAGAGAGACAAGAGTAGAGAGAATCGCGCCTCGCAAGGGCAGGGGCTCTCTCTACTCTCCACTCTCTACTCTCATCTCAGGCCACCAGCCGGCGTGTGCGACTGCTGAGGGAAGGTCTTTGCCCAATTGGGTCCCGAGCCATTCGGTTGTCTCGATGACACGGGTCACGTCGATGCCCGTTTCGATTCCCATTCGCTCGAACAGGTAGACGAGGTCCTCGGTGGCGACGTTGCCGGTCGCGTTCGGAGCGAACGGACAACCCCCCGCACCTCCGACCGAAGCGTCGAGAACGGTCACGCCGGCTGCATGGGCTGCGGCGGCATTCGCCACGGCGGTGTTGCGGGTGTCGTGGAAGTGCCCGCGAAGAGGAACGCCTGTCGCGGAGCGCACGGCTTCGATCGTCGCCGTGACCTGTGATGGGACGGCGACGCCGATCGTGTCTCCGAGGGCGACCTCGTCTGCGCCGGCTGCTGCCGCCCGCGATGCGAGCTTCGCCACGTCGGCTACCGGAACCGCCCCGTCGTAGGGGCAGCCGAACGCGACGGAGATCGTGACCGTTGTTCGGCGATCAGCAACCTCTGAGAGCATCGCTTCGATCTCGGTCATCGTTTCTTCGGGTGATACCCCGGCATTCGCTCGGTTGAACCCCTCGGAGACGCCAACCACGAAGTTGATCTCATCGACCGTGGTTGCGAGCGCCCGGTCGAGGCCGCGGCGGTTGAGCACGAGCCCGATGTACGAGACACCGTCGGGGCTCGGGCCGAGTGCTTCGATGACTGCCTCAGCATCTGCCATCTGGGGGACACGACCTGGATGGACAAACGACGCCACCTCGATTCGGCGAGCACCAGCGGCTACGAGCCGTTCGATGAGCTCCACTTTGGCGGCGGTCGGAAGCGTGACGCTCTCGTTCTGAAGGCCGTCCCTCGCCCCAACTTCAACGAGTTCGACGCTCTGGCCGGTGCTTCGACGCGGGTGACTTGTGTCCATGACACTCGATTATGGCCGCGTCCTGCAGCCATGAAGCGCAGCCGACCGTACGATGCCGGAGCTGTGACCACGCTGATTCCCGATGCCCGCCGCAAACTCTTCGGAGGCCTCTTCGACCATGCAGCTCTGCTCGGCCCTTCACCGCCGACCCTCGCAGACGCCGTCGAGGAGTACCGCGAGCTGAGGGGAGACAGTCTCGGGTGGACCGTCGGCCGATTCGTCGTCCCCGTCTCCCGCCTCGAGGAGCTCGCCGGGCTGCTCGTGCGCACCATGGCCGGAGGGGAGATGCCCTGGTCGCTCACCGCCGTGTTCGACGGAGACGCCGCGGCAGATGCAGCGCTGGCGACGTCGGTTCACGCCCTCCTCGACCCCGCCGCCCCAATCGACGTCGTGCAGATTTCCGTTCCGTCGAGCGAGTACCACGACATCGAGGAGGCGGTCGTCGCGGCTACCGCCGTTCACCAGGAGGTCTTCCCGATGGTGCGTCTCGGCATCGACGACGCGGTCTCGTCGGTCGAATCGATCGCGCAGCTTGGGAAGAGGCTCCTGCGTCCGGCCGGAGTCGTCCTCGCCCAGGACGACGCCATCGCAGACGCGACGGCTCTCACGGCCGCGGTGCGATCGCTCGGCGAGCGTGGAGTGACGTTCGCCTACGACGCCGACCGGGTCTCCGTGTTGACGGACTCGCTCACCGGCGATGTCGGTGTCGTGAACCTCCTCGCCGGCGTCGGCCATCGAAGTCACACCGACACGGTGCGGACGATCCTCGCCGACGACGACTCCTCTGCGTTCGACATCGGGTTCGGCGGTCTGCGGTGGCGGGACCGGGCGAGCCGCTCATCGACGCGGACTCCCCTCCTCTCTATCGGAAGCCGAAGGCCCGGCGCCCTACTCGGCGAGCTTCGCCTGCTCGGTCTCGAGACCTGACCGAACCCGGCTGCGACGATCACCGAAGCGGCACCGTGGCCGACTACTCTTGCGCCCGATGGCAAAGCTCCGCCTGTTTGCACGCTTCCGGGAGATCGCCGGCACCGACACGCTCACCGTTGAGGAGGGCACCGTCGGCGAAATCCTCGACCGCGCCGGCGCCGAATATGGCCCGGCATTCACGAAGGCCCTCGGCGCCGCCGGGGTCTGGGTGAACGGCACACCCGTCGACCGGACCGCGCCCGTTGGACCGGACGACGAGATGGCGCTCATTCCTCCGGTATCGGGCGGCACCTACGGCACTCAGCAACCGCAGCGGACGACCACAGCAGACCCCGCCGAGAACATCCTCGCCGTCGTCGTCCTCGCCGCCCTGCTCGTCTCGGCATGGCTTCCGCTCGGGTGGTTCGTCGTCATCGTCGTCGGCTCCACGCTCGCCTGGCTTTGGGACCTCGCCGAAACGAACAACAAGGTCGACGGCTCCATCAACCTCTTCGCAGCCCTCCTTGCGCCGCCGATCGTTGCGGGAGCGACCTACGCGTGGGGCTACCCGGGATTCGCGGGCGGGTTCGCTCTGGCAGTAGCAATTGCACTGTTCTGGCCGATCTTCGATGCACGGTGGAGAGGGATCGAGTCGCTCGCGATGACAACCACGATCGTCGTCATTGCAGCAACCGGCACGGGAGCACTCGGCATGCTTCGCATGATGGAGACGGCGATCATCGCCTCGTTCTTCTTCGTCGTCGCCGCTGCAATCGTCGCCGCGGTTGCCACGGCGGCATACGGAGGACAGGCGATGGACCCCAACATCGGCACGCTGCTCGGAGCGATCGTTGCCGGATTCCTCGTCGGCGTCGTCACGACGCACATCGAACTTGCCAACGGGCTATTTGCTGCCGTCGCCGTCGCCGCAGGCCTCATCGCGGGGGGTGTGCTCGGCTCGATGGTCCGCTCGGGCGCAATCGTTCACACGATCCGGTCGCCCGGGCAGCTCAGCTCCCTCGACGGGTTATGGGTGGCCGCTCCCCTCTTCTGGCTCGTCCTCGCGCTCCTCGGGTGATCAACAGGGTGTCCCTTTCCGAGATCCTGCGTTAGCCTGCTCCGTCTATGGCATCGCTCCGCATCCCGCGCGGCCTTCTTCTCCTCCTCGTCGTCACCCTCCTGGCGATCGTGCCACTCGGCGCGTCCGCACAAACGGAGAAGGACGTCGACCGCGCCGAGGACAAGGTCGAGCGTGCTCAGGAAGACACGTCACGGGCAGAGGGCAAGTGGGCAGCGGCCCAGGACGAACTCGAGGACGCACTCCTCGAACTCGACAAGATCACGAGCGAGATCGACAACCTCACCTACACGATCGGGCTCCTCGAGAGCAGGGTTTCGAGCTACGAGGGCGACGCGGACGATCTTCGCGACATCGCCCAGCAACTCGTCCTCGAGGCGTACACCTCGGGCGGACGCGGCATCGTCACGGCCGCCTTCGAGGCCGGCTCCATCCAGGACCTCCTCACCTCGCAGCAGTTGATGAACAGCGCAGCGAGCCGCGATATCGCCGACCTCGACCGTCTCCAGGCCGTCTCGAGAGAGATGGACCGCCTCAAACTCGACCTCGTCGACAAGCGCGAAGAGGTGAAGGTCCTCGAGACCGAGGCCGCGGTGTACGCCGAGAAGGCGGACAGCCTCGCCGGTGAGGCGAAGGCTGCGTACGACAACGCGAGCGCGTATGAGAAGCGAGCCATCGAGAATCTCCGCAAGGAACGGAATGAGTTGAAGGCTGCTGAGGCACTGAAGAAGCAACAGCAGGTCGCCGCCTCGAATTCGAGGTCAGGCTCGGCCGGTGGCCTCGCGCCGGCCGCCACGCCCGGCTTCAATTGCCCCGTTCTGGGCGGTGCGTCGTTCATCGACTCGTGGGGCTTCCCCCGTTCCGGCGGGCGGACCCACAAGGGCGTCGACATGTTCAACAAGCGCGACACGCCGCTCATCGCCGTTGTCGACGGCCGCGTCAAGTTCTCGTCGAACAGCCTCGGCGGACTGTCGACGCACCTGTACGCCGACGACGGGACCGTCTACTACTACGCCCACCTCGAGCGGCACCCGACCAACATCTCGTCCGGCCAGCGCGTCTCGGCGGGAACTGTCGTCGGGTTCCTCGGCAACAGCGGCAACGCCCGCTACACGTCGCCTCACCTGCACTTCGAGATCCGTCCCGGCGGCCGGGCGGTCAACCCCTACCCCACTGTGCGCAGCTACTGTCCTTGACGCGAAGCACAGACGGAGAGCCGCACAAGTGGAACCGCGCAGGAGACGCATCGACGTAGTGACTGATCCGGCCTACGCGCAGGATCTCGAGTCCCTCTCCATGGAGGAGCTGCGAGAGCGCCGCGGCGTGCTCGACGACCTCGACACCGAACTCTCCTACTACCGGCGGATGCTCCACGGACGTATGGACCTCCTCTCGTTCGAGATGAAGCGACGATCCGGTGAGGAGACGAGGTCGCTCATCGAGGCCCTGCCGCAGATCCTCGCCGACGGGATCGTCGGGTCCTCCCGGAACGCGATTCCGAAAGATCTGCCGCTGGAGCCGCCGGAGATGAGCGGCACAGGGAATCGGATCGTCGATCACGTCCTCGCCGACGACTTCCTCGCCCACCTCCCGAGCCTCGACGACGCCGAACTCGATGAGATCCAGGCGGCGCTCACATGGACCGAGAGCGAGATCTCGAAGCAGCGTCGGTCGGTCTACGAGGTGCACGATCTCATCAACGCCGAGATCACCCGCCGCTACCGCGACGGGCTCGTCGACGCCGGCGACTTCTTCGACAAGCCGTAGCCTCTGTGCGGTTCTCGACCGTCCGCACCGGCCTCCCGGAGTCATTCCACGATGTGGCGGTACTCGCCATCGATGCAACCGGCAAGGAGCTGTTCCGGTCCGGTGACCCGGATCGCCCCCTCTTCTACCGCTCAGCGATGAAACCGTTCCAAGCAACGACCGCTCTCGAGGCAGGCCTGACGCTCCCGCCCGAGCACCTGGCGGTTGTGTGCGCGAGCCACGGGGGATGGCCGGCGCACCTGGCCATCGTGCGGGCCGTGCTTTCGGGTGTCGGACTCGACGAGTCCGCTCTCCAGACCCCTGCGGTTTGGCCGCTGGCACAGGGAGCACGGGACCTCCAGCTGCGGCGCGGCGCTGTCTCGCCGAAGAGGGTCTTCCACAACTGCTCGGGGAAGCACGCAGGGATGCTCGGAGCGTGCGTGGCCCAGGGATGGCCGATCGAGACGTACCTCGATCCCAGCCATCCACTCCAGCAGCGCATCTTCGACCTCGTCGCAGATGCAACCGGGATTCGCCCCGAACCGGTTGGCGTTGACGGGTGCGGCGCACCGACACTGCGGGGATCCGTTCGCGGCCTGGCTCGAGCTTTCGCATCGTTGTCGTCCACCGAACGCTGCAGCAGAGCAGCATCGGCCGTTTCGCGCTTCCCCTCGCTCGTCGCCGACAACTCGCGACCGGACGGCAAGCTCGCTCGATGGTGGGGCGGCCCCGTCAAAGTCGGGGCGGAAGGGCAGATTGGAATCGGACGACACGGAATCGGCATCGCTGCAAAGGCAGACGCCGGTCGCAGCGATGTTGCCGTCGCCGCCGTCATCGCAGCAGCGGATCACCTCGGGCTCGTACCGGACGCGATGCGCGAGGCCCTCGCAGACGAGATGGCACCCCCGGTGCTCGGCGCGGGTAGGCCGGTCGGCGCCATCACCCGCGACTAGGGCGTCGTTTCCAGGGCCTCAACGAGAGCGCGAAACAACGCTCAGAAGAAGTTGTCGACACGGCGTTGTGCACAACCCCCTGTGGATGAGTGTGGATATGTGGAGAACGTGCTCGGTGATGCTCACGTGAGGCCAGTTGTGGTGAAGTGCGTGCTTCGCAGAGCGCGGAAAACGGGCGTTCGGAGGCGAATCGGAAGGGTTGAAGCCGGTTTGCAGAGTCCGTAGGGTCGGCTATGTCGGATGGCCCAAGGTGCCGGAGCAGTTGAACCTCGTTCGGGGAAGTGCGGGGAACACCAGCAAGGGTTCCTCGGGCCATCCGCGTGCTGAGGCCACAGGCAACAGGCCCGACGACGCCGGGCGTACTCCGTACTTGATACTCGCTACTTGGTACTGCCGCCGCAGGCGGCCTAGATCCCGAAGATGAGCTGGCGCAGCCGGACACGCTGGGTGTCGAACGTTTCGAGATCCAGCCGCATCGAGCCCAGCCTGAGACCGCGCATGGCCTCACCGTGATGAGTCGCGACCCGAAGTACACCGTCCACGGCCTCGATCACGCCAAGCCCGAGACAGCGTCCTTCGTCATCCTGAACGCCGACGAGCATCCCATCGAGGCGGTCGAGTTCGAACTCTTCCGGCAGCGTCGGGGCGAACACCGTCGTCTGAACCCTCCAACGCTGCAAGGGCGGTGCGAGGGCCGCGGCGAACGCACCGGCCTGTCGGGCCTGCCGCTCAGTCGGCGAAGGCGGCGGGGCGTCTGCGGGCGGCTCCGCCGTCGTGATCTTGGCCGAGAGGAACCGGCGAAGCATCCCGATGGCGGGCTCGAGCTCCTCTCCGCGCTGGAGTGCCACCCCGAGCGCCGGCTGGGTCAGCTCCCAAAGGTGGTACTTGAGCGTCTGCCCGACGACGCCACCGACGACACTGCTCGTATCCACAATGATGATGTCGGCTTGCGGGCGGGCGCTCTCGACGAGCGAGGCCACCGCAACCACGTGCGGGAGTACGACGCCCTGAGGAGATGTCGATCCCACAAACTTCATTTCCGCAGCGGGCACGCTGGGATCGAGATCCGACGGCGCCTCGATGTACTTCACACCCACGCAGCCCGGCGGTCCGGCGACCGTTGAGGCAACGTCTCCATCGACGTAAGCGACGGGCCGCCCGGCGTCGAGGGCGTCGAGGGCGAGGAGCTTGGCGAGGGACGTCTTGCCGGTCTCGGCGGCACCGATGAGCATGACGACGCCGCTCACTTCGGCAACCCGGTCACGCAGTGCCGAATAGGCCCGTTCCGGCACCGCACACCTCCATGACGACGTGCTCCCATTGTAGAAGCCGGGTGGCCGCGTACCGCCGTACTTGATACTTGATACTGACTACTTGATACTTGGCGGATGCCCTACATCGACGAGATCGAACCCCACGACGCGATCGGCGTCACAAGGCGGGAGTACGAGGCGGCGCTGCGCCGAGGGGGCCGCATCTGGAACATCGTGTCGATCATGAGCCAGAACGGCCCGGCAATGCGCGACTCGATGCGCATGTACGGCACGCTCTTGTACGGCGAATCCCCGCTGTCGAGAGCGCAGCGGGAGATGATCGCCGTCGTCACGTCCCAAGTGAACGAGTGCGTCTACTGAACTCAGGCGCATCTGTATGACCTCCGGTCGGAGGTCGAGGATCAGGAGATGGTCGACCGGTTCGCCGAGGATTGGCGGACGGCTGGACTCGATGCAGGAACGGAGGCGCTCCTCGCCTACGCCCAACGGCTGACAACCGACCCGAGCCGGTGCGGGGCAGACGACGTCGCAGCGCTGCGCGATGCGGGGTGGGACGATCGTGGCATCCACGACGCGGCACAGATCGTCGCCTATTTCAACTACATCAACCGGGTCGCGGAAGGCCTCGGCGTGCAACCCGAGACGTGGATCGATCCCACCGGCCGCCCCCTCTGAAACCCAGGGTTGCAGTCCCCGTATACGGCGCAGCCAGCCCGCGGAATGAGGGTCGTCTCACTCCGTGATGAGAACTCGAATGCCGACCGGGTCATAGACTCGTCGGATGCCGTTCGCCATGAAGCTTGCCGCCGGAGCGCTGCTCGGTGCTGCACTCGCCGCGACCGGCATCTGGCTCGGGAGCGCATCCGTGGACACCGCCGCCCCATCGACCACTCTCGCGACCACGACGCTTCCACCGATCCCGGCGGAGCCGGCGTGGATCCCCGAGGGAGGCATCCGCTTCGCGTCGACGATCCTGATCCCCCAGGAGATCGACGCCAATGACGGAGTTCTGACGTTCGACTACGAACTGGCAAGCCTCGCCGGCAGCTCCCGCTTCTCGACAGCGAACCCCCCGGCACTTCCTGAGACGTGGGGCATGACATCGGCTGCCGGAGCCCATTACGAGACGACCACCAACCCACCCCGGATCGACACGTTCTCGGAACTCGACCGCTACACGCAAGATTCGGCGCGTTTCGACGTCCCGGCCGAGTTCGAATCGTCAGATGTGAGATCGATCGCAGTCACCGGATGGCGCATCGCCGTGCCGATGAACACGGTCATCCATCTCTCGTCCGAGCGTGGGTCGTCGATCACCCTCGGCGATGGAACGGTGATCATGGTTGACACCATCCTCGAGCAACGGAACGGCACGATCATCGGCTTCGACGTCGATGCACCGATCGACCCGTGGCGCACGGCGGCCGACACGCCGTTCGGGTTGAGCACGACGTTTACCGGAAGCGGCCCGGGATGGCTCAGGTCTGCGACCAGAACCGGCGGAACCGGGCTCTCCGGAGGAGCGACCGGCTTCCAACTCATGTGGGACGGGCCGACCGCCCCACCGGACATCGCCCTCGCCATCAACACCACCGCGTGGATGCCGCTCGATTCCACCGCCACCGTCTATGAAGGAGGCGCCAATGGCTGACGACACCGACTTCAGCAGCCTGCTCGAGTCGCCAATCGACGACTCGCCCCGTGAGCGTCGGTCCTGGGACGCGTGGCCGATCATCGCCGGCATCGCCGTCGCAGCGCTGGCGGTCACTGGTGGCTACCTCGTCGCTTCGTCAGCGGGCGAATCGACGCCCACGACGATCGCTGCCCCGGAGACGACGACCACGACCACTACTGCGCAGACCGGAGAGAACGTCGCTTTCCCGCCCGGTTACGCGGAGCTCGACGACATGACGGCAGTCGCTCCCCAATACATCGTGTCCGGCGGCGGCGAGGTGTTCGTGTCGTTCGCTACGGCGGTGCGTCGCGGCTTCGAGTCCACCGGAGACGAGTTCTCCGGAGGGACATGGACGCTCGAGATGGACGACGGAACGACCCTCGAATCGAGCGACACCGTCTTCGCTACGAGCGTCCCGGGGTCTTTCTCTGCGAAGTTCACCGGCACCGACGATGCCCAGCCGGCGCAGATCACGCTCAATGACCAGTGGAGGCGGGATCATCGGTGGAGTGATACCGAGGCACCCTTCGCGGGACTGCCGTACGACCTTGCCGAGCCGATCCTCGTCGATCTCGGTGCGGGGACGACGCTTTCGATCGACAGCCTCCACCTCGAGGAAGACTCCGGCTCCCTCGAGTGGTCGCTGCACGGCACAGGCAATGGCGGGATGGTGGGTGCCACCGTGGTTGCCGGCCATCCGGAGCAGCCGGAAGGAGCGTGGTACTCCGAAGGGGGCTTCGCCTTCCTCGGCTTCGGCTCCGGACCTCCCCTCGATCCGCAGATGTCTGGAACGCTCACGCTGCGGTCCGGAGAGACGCTTGACGACTCGGCCGACGTGCCGTTCCTCACGATCCAGATCAACACGACGCTCGCGACGTCCCTGCCCGTCGACGCAACGTGGGAGCTTGCAGAAGTGCCGAACGCGGACCTCTGAACCCCATTCCGCGGGCTGGTGGCGCCGTATGCGGGGACTGCAACCCTGGGTACGCGCTTTCAGGGGAGGGTGTCGAGCCAGGCGTCGAAGACCGCCCCTGCCGTCGCTGCGGCCTCGTTCTCGGCAGCCTTGAACTCGTCGATGAGGGCGTCCGGATTGGCACCCCGTCGAATCGCCGCCTCTCTCCCCGATCCTTCCCCGACCCAGGCGGCGAACAGTGACGGGGTCACCTCGGGATGGGGCTGGATGCCGAGCGCCGACCCAACACGGAATACCTGGCGGAAGCCGCCTCCGGTCGCCAGCACCTCGGTTCCGGGCGGAACATCGAAGGTGTCTTGGTGGAACCGGATCACCCGCCGCCCGGCGAGTGCGTCAACCACCGGGTCGCCCTCCCCGGCGACGGTCGCTTCGACCGGGGCGAATACGGCCTCGCCCGCGTCGGCGGGATAGGCCCGGCCACCGAGAGCGTCGGCGAGGAGCTGACAGCCGAGGCAGATGCCCAGCACCCGAACGCCGGCCTCTGTGCACTCAGCCAGGAAGCGCTTCTGGTCGATGAGGAACGGGAACGCTTCCTCGTCGTAGGCACCCATCGCCCCGCCGAGCGAGACGACGCCGAACACCGCATCGGTCGCAGGCGGCACCTCACCGGCGTACATCCGCACGACGATCCACGGAATCCCGCGCCGGTCGAGCGCATCGCCGAGATATCCGGCCGGGGCTTTGTCTTCGTTCTGGAGGACGGCTACCGGCTTCATCGGTAGGCCGCCCGCAGCTCGCGCCTCATGACCTTCGCCGAAGCGGTGCGGGGCAACACGCCGATGGCCACCACCTCGTCGACGCGGAAGAGGGGGTTGAGTTCGGTCCGGATCAGCCCCTGCATCTCGGTCTTCCATACGGCCACGTCCGGCTCGACGCCCTCGTTCGCCACCGCGTAGATGACGAGCCGGTCCGGCCCTCCTCCCAGAGGTGGGACCGCGATCGCGGCAACCTCCGCGACACCGTCGACACCGGCAACGACCCGCTCGAGCTCCGCCGACGACACCTTGATCCCACCGAGGTTCATCGTGTCGTCGACCCTGCCCATGGCCCGGTAGTAGCCGGACGCAAGCCGCTCGATGTGGTCCCCGTGCCTTCGGATCGGGACGTCGATCTCGGGGACGCCCTCGTAGTAGACCGCGTCGTGGTCTCGGTTGAGCACCTCCTGTGAGAGGCCGATCGACGGCGGGACGATGAACAGTTCGCCGCTGCTCGTGTCGCGGCCGTCGTCGTCGAGGATGCGGATCTCGATGCCGAGCGCCGGTGTCGTGAACATGGCCGGAACGGCGTCGTCGAGGACGGTGCCGATGAGGTAGCCGCCGCCGATCTCCGTGCCGCCGCAGTACTCGATCACCGGAACACGACCCGCGGCCTCCATGAGCCATGCGTAGTCCTCCGGCACCGACGCCTCGCCCGACGACGACAACACGCGCACGTCGGTCCAGCCGGCCCCTTCGAGGGCGCCACTCGAACGCCACGCCGCAACGATCGACGGAACGAGACCGAGCACCGTGACCCCGGCCTCGCCTACGAAGTCGACAAATCCCCTGCCGGTCGGCGCGTCGTCGTAGAGCGCCATCGTGGCGTCGTTGATGAGCGCGACGTAGATGAGCCAGGGCCCGAGCATCCAACCCAGATTGGTGGGCCAGGCCACGACGTCCCCTGCGCGGACGTCGTGGTGATAGTGACCGTCCATCGCCGACTTGATCGGCGTGAGGTGCGTCCAGGGGATCGCCTTCGGCTCACCCGTCGTTCCGGACGAGAAGAGGATGTTCATGTGGGCGTTCGGCGCTCCCGGCACAGCCTCGAAGGGACCGTCATCGCCGAGGAATTGCTCCCAGGCCGTGTCGCCGTCGCGCAGCGTCAGCCCTGATCCGGTGTCGACGACCACGCACCGTTCTGCGCCTGCCTCGACGACCTTCTCGTACACCGGCAGATCGCGTCCGGCACGCTCATGGCGGTCCTGGGTCACGGTGATCGCCGGATCGGTGAGCCTGAGACGCGTCTCGATCTCATGGGATGCAAACGAATCGGCAATAGACACGACAACGGCGCCGGCGGCGACCGTTCCCAGGTATGCGACGACGGACTGTGGCGTCATCGGCATGGCAATCGCCACTCGGTCCCCCACACCCACACCGGCAGCGACCAACCCGTTGGCGAAACGGTCGACGAGCGCCCTCAGCTCGCCGTACGACATGCGGCGGTTCTCGCCGTCGCTCCGATACACGATCGCGGTCCGTTCGGCGGGGGCGGTGAAGCAAGACTCGACGATGTTGAGCCGCGCACCCGGCAGCCATTCCGGGTGCCTGGCCGAGCCGCGCACGATCGACTCTGGGCCCTTCGCGAAGACGATGTTGAGCCGGTCGAGCACGTGTGCCCAGAATCCTGCCCTGTCCTCGACCGACCAGCGATACAGATCGTCGTACGACGAGAAACCGAGGTCGCTCATCACGGCGGTCAGGTTGGCCCGGCGAACAGTCTCCGCATCCGGACGCCACGTTGGGTTGAGCAGGGATTCCACGGCCTGGAGATTACCGCTGCGCCAGACCCCCGATCCGTAGAGTTGACGACGAATCACAGCCGAAGAAGAAGGGGAGCATGACGTATCGCGCTCGAAGAACCACGGCATCCTCGTTGCTTGCGGTGATGTTCGGGATGCTGCTCACGCTTGCACTCGCCGCACCGGCGGGGGCAGAGACCATTCGCGGTGAGTGCATCGGGTCTGCCACGTTCCCATCGAAAGCAGATGACAGCGTGCTGAGCTCGGACCGTCCGAAGGCCGACGTCTTCCTCGTCCCGAACGACGAGACCGTCGCTTATGAAGGAGCACTCAGTCCGGGAGCCGAGCCGCTCGACACCCCGGTTCCGTATGAAGGGGGCATCCAGGTTCAGCTTCCGCGCTTCACCTGGAATGTCGCCCACTGGGGCGGCACATCGGACCAGGTGGCCGCGGACGGCACCCACACGTACTCGATCCCGGGATTCGTCCCGGCGGGCACCGGTGAGTTCGAGCTCACGGCACTCCACACCCAGGGCGATGCCGACTGCGCCGTCGTCGTGACGGTGCAACTCGACGGCGAGCCGGGTCCCGCCGCACTCGTTGCGGCTGCCGGCACGGTCGTGTTCGGAGCAGGCATGCTCGCCGCCGGTGCGAAGAAAGGGGTGAAGCCATGAAGGGCCGCCCGATCCTCGGCGTGACCAATGGCTTCCTCTTCGGCCTGTTCCTCGCAGTCACGCTCTTCCTCTACGGAGCGTTGCCGCTGGCGAGCGACTGGCTGTGGATCCTCCCATTGCTCGGGATCCTCTCCGGCCTCATCCTCGCTGCGTGGGCACCGTTCGGAAAGAGCGCCGCGCCTGCTCCGGCACCGGCTACGGAACCGATCACGGCAGCGAGCGGATCGGCATCCGTTGAGGCAGACGAGCCGGAGACCGAATAGCCGAAGGACCCTCGGGGCGGGCACAATGACCTCAATGAAGCGTGTCCGCCCAACCTGGTGGGGCAACCCGGCCCACGTCGTCTACACGATCGTCGTTTTCGTCGTGCTCGCTTCGCTCGACAACGCCGCTCTGGCAATGATCCCGTCGATGGTGCTGCCCGTGTCCGAAGCGCTCGACACCACGTCCGGGGCACTCGGCATCCTGACCGGGGCGAACATCCTCATCGCCGCCCTCACCGCCGTTGGCTGGGGCTACGCAGGCGACTCCCGGACGCGCAAGCCGCTGCTGTTTTGGGGCACGATCATCTGGGCAACCGCAACCGCCCTATCTGCAACGGCGACGAGCTTCTGGTGGCTCGTCCTCTGGCAGCTCCTCGTGGCCGTCGGCCTCGGCTCGATCGCATCGGTCGGCTTCTCGGTGATCTCCGACTTCGTCGGTCCGCGCCGCCGCGGGCTCGCCATGAGCTTCTGGGGCCTGTCGCAGGGCATCGGCACGCTCGTGGGAGGCCTACTCGCCTCACAGCTCGGAGCCGACGACTTCCGAATCCCCCTCCTCATGATCGCCGCAGCCGGCTTCCTCTTCGCCGTTCTGTATCTCACGACGTTCGAGGCACCGAGAGGCTTCAAAGAGCCGGCCCTCGCCGAGTTCTACGCGGCGGGCGGCGAATACGAGTACCGCATCGATCGCTCCCAGCTCCCAACGCTGCTCAAGCGCCGCACGAACCTCTGGCTCATCCTCCAGGGCCTCACCGCCCAGGTTGCGTACGGATCGCTCGTCTGGGTACCGCTCCTCTACCAGCACAAGGTCATCGCCGAGGGCTACAGCGAAGCAACGGGCACGAAGGTCGGCGGCCTGTTCGCCGCCCTCTTCACGGTGGGGGCGCTGTTCTCCATCCTCTTCGGGCATCTCGGCGACCGTCTCCAGCGGCGCTCGCCGCGGGGCCGCGCAATCCTCAGCGCCGTGGGGATCCTCAGCGCCATCCCGGTGTTCCTGCTGTTTTTCTGGGTCCCGCTGCGCGGACTCGACGTCACCGAGGGGGCGGGCACCCTCACGCTCGCGGGTGAGGTCCTGAGCGCCGTCGTGACGAACCCGTGGGCGGCGTTGTCGTTCCTGTCGGCGCTCACGGCGATCGCCCTGACATCGGCGGACTCCCCGAACTGGTTCGCTCTCATCTCAGACGTCAATCTGCCCGAGCATCGCGGAACGATCTTCGGTGTCGGGAACTTCGTCAACGGCATCGGTCGCTCCCCGGGCGTCGCCCTCTCGGCAGCGACGGCATCCGCCCTCGAGCGTTCGCTGCCGCCTCCGCTCAACTGGGCGGTGTCGCTCACGATCTTCCAGGTGTTCTTTCTCCCGACCGGTTGGTGCTATTGGAAGGCATCGAACACTGCGCCCGGCGACATCGCCGACGTCGCGGCAACGCTGACCTCACGATCGACTCCACCACCCGAAGGCCGTTGAACAGCGACTCGCGAAAACCAGATCCGCACCGCGAAAACCTCTTCCGGTTCGGCCTTGCCCTTGCGCACAACGGCATCTAGAACTACCGGCGGCATCCCCGAATCGGCTCCGAAGTCGGCGTCTCAGGCCCCTGAGAGGGCAGATTCGGTGGATGTTTGACTGATGTCACAAGTGTAATTACACTCGTGAAACCGTGCTAGATGTAGGGGGTGCGCTTCTTCCCCACCCCAACATCTTGTGGGTGTGTACAGAATTGTGGATAACGATGTCGGCGGTGCCGCCGGCTGAGGAGGGACGATGACCGAGGGGCTCCGAATCGAACGGCGGTTCACGAACGCCGAGACCGACCCATACGACTCCGTGGAGTGGATTCGCAGAGATTCCCGCATCACGAACCCTGATGGATCGATCGTTTTCGAGATGGAGAACGCTGAAGTCCCGACCGCATGGTCCCAGGTCGCCGCCGACATCATGGTCTCGAAGTACTTCCGCAAGGCGGGTGTCCCCCAGTACGACGAAGATGGGCAGCCAATCCTCGGCGACGACGGGCAGCCGGCTCTCGGCCCGGAGCGCTCCGCCCGTCAGGTCGTCGATCGCCTCGCAGCGACGTGGCGCTGGTGGGGCGAGGAGAACGACTATTTCGCCTCGGCCGATGACGCCCAGGCGTTCGAAGACGAACTCGTCTACATGCTCCTCCACCAGATGGCGGCCCCGAACTCGCCGCAGTGGTTCAACACCGGACTCAACCATCGCTACGGCATCACCGGCGTGCCCCAGGGCTTCTGGTACGTCGACCCGGAGACCGGCGAGAACGTCGAGTCCCCCGACGCGTACGGCCGTCCGGCACCCCACGCCTGCTTCATCATGAGCGTCGACGACGACCTCGTGAACCCCGGCGGGATCATGGATCTCTGGGTCCGTGAAGCGCGCCTGTTCAAGATGGGCGCCGGTGCGGGCGCCAACTACTCGCGCATACGGGGCGAGGGAGAGCGGCTCTCGGGCGGCGGGAAATCCTCCGGCCTCATGAGCTTCCTCAAGGTCGGCGACCGGGCCGCCGGCGCTATCAAGTCGGGCGGCACGACGCGACGCGCAGCGAAGATGGTGATTGTCGACATCGACCATCCCGACGTCGAGACGTTCATCGAATGGAAGGCGAAAGAGGAAGACAAGGTTCGGGCGCTCGTCGCGGCCGGCTACTCGTCCGACTTCAACGGCGAGGCCTATGCAACGGTCTCCGGTCAGAACTCGAACAATTCGGTGCGAGTGACGAACGACTTCCTCGAGGCCGTCGTCGACGACGGAGAGTGGGACTTGACGAGCCGTACGGACGGAAGTTCGATGCGCACCCTCAAGGCCCGGGATCTCTGGCACAAGATCGCGGAGGCGGCGTGGGCGAGCGCCGACCCCGGCCTCCAGTTCCATTCGACCGTCAATGAGTGGCACACGGCTCCGGCCGAAGGCGAGATCCGGGCCTCGAACCCCTGCTCGGAGTACATGTTCCTCGACAACACGGCGTGCAACCTCGCGTCGTTGAACCTCGGGCAGTTCTACGACGACGACAGGGGCGTCTTCGACCTCGACGGCTACCGGCACGCGATCCGCATCTGGACGATCGTGCTCGAGATCTCCGTCACGATGGCTCACTTCCCGTCGAAGGAGATCTCGCAGGGCTCTTACGACTACCGCACGCTCGGCCTCGGCTATGCCAACGTCGGGTCGCTCCTCATGCGCATCGGCGTCCCGTACGACTCCGATGAGGGCAGGGCCATCGCGGGGTCGCTCACCGCGATCCTCACCGGCGACGCCTACGCCACCTCTGCCGAGATGTCGGGCGTTCTCGGGCCGTTCCCCAAGTACGAGGAGAACCGCGAGTCGATGCTGCGCGTGATGCGCAACCACCGGCGTGCCGCTTACAACACCGATCAGAGCGAATACGACGGCGTGAGCCACCACGTGACCGGCATCGACCCCGAATACGGACCGCCGGAGATGGTGGCCGAGGCCCGCGAGGCGTGGGATCGCGCCGTCGAGCTCGGTGAGCAGTACGGCTACCGCAACGCCCAGGCGACGGTGCTCGCCCCGACCGGGACGATCGGCTTGCTCATGGATTGCGACACGACCGGAGTCGAGCCCGATTTCTCACTTGTGAAATTCAAGAAGCTCGCAGGCGGTGGCTACTTCAAGATCGCGAATGGCTCGATAGCGCCGGCGCTCAAGCGGCTCGGGTACAGCGAGGCGCGCGTCGAGCAGATCATCGATTACGTCGTCGGCACGATGAGCATCCAACGGGCACCGCACATCAACGCTGCGACGCTGATGGCGAAGGGCTTCACGGCGGCGGACATCGAGAAGATCGAATCGACGCTTCCGTCGGTGTTCGAGATCGGCTTCGCCTTCAATCAATGGATCCTCGGCGAGGAGACGATGCAGCGGCTCGGCTTCACGCAGGAGCAGTACAACGGCGTCGGGTTCTCGATGCTCCACGAGCTCGGCTTCACGAACGAGCACATCCGCGAAGCGAACGACTTCGTCTGCGGACGCCAGACGATCGAGGGGGCCCCGGGGCTCCTCGACGAGCACCTCGCGGTGTTCGACACGGCGAACCGCAACGGACGGTATGGGGAACGCTTCATCCATCACTCCGGCCACATCGAGATGATGGCCGCCGCTCAGCCGTTCATCTCGGGAGCGATCTCGAAGACGATCAACATGCCGAACGAGGTGACCACCGAGGACATCGAAGAGTCCTATCGCCTCTCATGGAAGCTCGGGCTCAAGGCGATGGCGCTCTACCGGGACGGCTCGAAAGCGTCCCAGCCGCTGTCGTCGACGACCGATGACGGGATCGGCGAGGACGAGCCCGAGGAGGTCACTGAGGCCGTTGTTCGCGAGGTGATGATCCACGCCGGCATGTTCCAGCCCGGGATGTCACCGACCGAGGCCTACAACGATATCTCTCGGCCGCGGTTCCTCCTCCCGTCGCGCAGGGTCGGCTTCACCCAGGAGGCCCGGGTCGGCGGCCACAAGGTGTTCCTCCGCACCGGCGAATACTCGGACGGGACGCTCGGCGAGCTCTTCATCGACCTCGCGAAAGAGGGTGCGACGCTGCGCGGCGTGTTGTCGTGCTTCGCTATCGCCGTGTCGAAGGGCCTCCAGTACGGCGTGCCCCTCGAGGAGTTCGTCGACACGTTCACGTTCCAGACATTCGAGCCCCGGGGCTTCGTCGAAGGTCACCCAAACATCAAGTTGGCGAACTCGATCATCGACTACGTGTTCCGCGCCCTCGGCGTCGAGTACCTCCAAAGAGACGAGCTCGTGCAAGTGCCTCCGGACCGCTCCGGTGAGCTGCCCGAGCCGCCGAAGGGGATCGCCGTGGAGGCGGGCACACAGCTCGATCTCACGGACGCGGCGATGGAGGCGGACATCGATGCCCAGGTCGCAGCGGCGAAGTTCGTCGACGACGACTCGAGCACGGTCCCCGAGCCGGCTCCGGTGGCGGCGGCCGTGGTGGTCTCGGACGGCCCAGGAACCGCGACCGCTGCCGCGACCACGGCAGCGGAGTCTTCGCTCGGCGACCTCATGGGCGACGCGCCGGCATGTTCGACGTGCGGCCACATGACCGTGCGGAGCGGCTCGTGCTACGTGTGCCTCACGTGCGGGGACACGACCGGCTGTAGCTGACGCTCACCAGTCGTGTGTGTCTAATGCCACCTGTGGTGTGGTATTAGACACAGACGACCGTGAAAGGGGCCCGTGGGCAGCGGTAGCATCGCCTCTCGCCTCGTAGAACCGAAGGGTTGATGACCGCGTCCGCTGAGATCAACGTTCCCGACCACGCCGTGACCGTCCGTTCCCCAACGGACGCACTCCGGCTCCTGGTCGCCGTGCTCATCACGATCATCACGGTGATCCTCGCATTCGTATTCCCCAGCCTGCTCGGCGATCTCACGGAAGACCTCGGCGGCCTCATCGAAGGTGCAGGCGGGACCTTCCCGCAAATCACCGGCCTGGTGGTGAGTGCCATCGTCCTCGCCGCCCCGCTCCTCCTGCTCGCCTTCTTCCTGAAACAGCGGGCGTACAAGCGCATCGGCGTCATCGTCCTCGCCGGCGTCGTTGCCTCCACCGTGACCGCGGTCGTCGGCCGCTGGCTACTCAACGCAGTCGGTACCGAACTCCCGCAGGCGCACGATGCCGCCGTCGCAACCGTCGCCGCGTACTACCCGTACGTCGCAGCCATGACCGGCGCCATCACCGCCGCAGCGCCGTGGATGCCCCGCCGGTGGCAGCGTGTTGCGTGGGCGGCGCTCGTTGCCCTCGTCCTCATCCGCCTCATCCTGGGGACGAGCCTTCCAGCGGAGCTCATCCTCGCAATGTCGATCGGCGTCGCCGCCGGTGCCGGAGTCCTCTTCGCTCTCGGGTCTCCGAACCGGAGGCCGAGTGGACGAGAGATCGTCGAGACGCTCGAGCGCTCGGGCATCCGCGTCTCCCGAATCGACGCGGCCGACGTCGATGCCAGAGGCTCAACGCCGTACTTCGTCGAGACCACCGGCGGAGATCGACTCTTCGTCAAGACGCTCAGCACCGACGAGCGAAGCGCCGACCTCCTCTTTCGCGTCTACCGCAGGCTGAGCCTCAAGAACGTTGGAGACGAACCCGCGTTCTCGAGCCTCCGCCGCGCGGTCGAACACGAAGCCCTCCTCTCCTACAGCGCCACCGCAGCAGGGGTGCAGACCCCCGAACTCGTCACAGTCGGCAAGATCGGTGATGAGGACTACTCGATGCTCCTCGCATACGCGGCGATCAGTGGACGCTCGCTCGACACCGCCGATGACGTGACGGACACCGTCCTCCACAAGGCGTGGCATCAGATCGGATTGCTGCGAGACCACGGCATTGCCCATCGCGACCTCCGCCTCGCCAACGTCTTCCTCGACGACGACGGCACGCCGTGGATGATCGACTTCGGATTCAGCGAGCTGGCAGCGTCGCGGCTGCTCCTCGACAACGACATCGCCGAGTTCCTCGTTTCGAGCGCCCTCCTCGTTGGCCCCGAGCGAGCTGTGCGCACAGCAGTGGACAGGCTCGGTGGGGAGTCCATCGCGGGAGCGGCCGGTCGGATCCAACCATCTGCCCTCTCCGGGGCGACGCGCACCGCCGTCAACGAACGGGGCGACGACCTCGACCGTCGAATCCGCGACGAGATCGAGAGCATCACGGGTCTCTCGCTTCCACCGCTCGACTCGGTCTCGCGACTCGACGTAAGTGTTCCGGGGAGGATCCGCACATGAACCTCGGGAGAGCCATCCGGATCGGCGCAGCGGCCGCCGTCGTCGTCGCCACCGCCATCGAGGCACGCCGCGGCCACCCGAACTGGGAGAAGCAGCTCTACAAGGGCATCAACAACGCTCCCGATGAGCTCGCTCCGATCGCGTGGCTGCCGATGCAGGAGGGCAGCCTCACCGCACCGTTCGTGCTCGCCGCCGTGTCATACCGCCGGACGAAGAGCCTCGATCCCGCCCTCGCCTATGCCGGAGCCGGTTTCGTTACGTGGCTCGCAGCGAAGGGCGTCAAGAAGCTCGTCGGCCGCGGCCGGCCCTACGACCACGATCCCACGACGAATCTCCGCCTCGCGACGAAGATCGACGGAAGCCTCGGATACATCTCAGGGCACGCGGCGGTCGCGAGCACGCTCGCCACCGTCATGGCGCACGACCAGCCCCTCGGACGATCCCTCGGCGTCCATGCTCTCGCCGTCACCGTCGGGATCACACGCATCTATGCCGGTGCTCACCTCCCGCTCGACACGATCGGCGGCAACGCGTTCGGCATCCTCGTCGGAGAGGCCACGAACGCCCTGCGTGAGAGCGTCTGCTCCTAGCCCGGAAGCACCCGGTCGTGGAGAGCCGGCACGAGCAGCACGATGAGAACGATCGCGTTCGCCACGAGGCCGAACGGAGCGTCCTTCACCCACATGAGACTCATCACCGTCGAAATGATGAGGGCAGCCAAGAGCACAGAGACGGTCCAGTCGGCCTGCTTCAAGACGCCTATTCCCGCGAACACGAACGCGATCCCGACTCCGAGCCACACCACGCCAAGCAAGCGCAAGATCCAGTGTCCTGGGTCGAGGCCGCTCAGCAGGAACGCAGGGGCGCCGGGAGCATCGTCCCCACCGATCCGGAAGGTCTGTGAGAGGAACCCGACGCCGTGGGCGGCGGCGTGGATGAACAGGAAGACGGCGAATGCGATACGCATGCAACTCCTCGACTCGAGGACGCGACGATTACCACGCTCGCCACGGGCCGACCAGGGCCGGAAGCCACGCTCCGCGATTGCCCCCAAGGTGCTGAACTGCGTGGCGAAGACCGGACATCGCCTCCCCCACGGCGCCTGGATCCGCGGTTCCTCGTCGGTGATGTGGGCTGGATGCGTTGATGTGACGGCGTTGACGCGGGTGGGGTTGTTCACGAAATGGGTGAGGGTGTGAACGGCGCTGTTGTGCATTCTCCCCCGTCGGAACGGTGGGGGAGATGTCGCCGAAGGCGACAGAGGGGGGCGGTGAAGATCTCGGAGGCACGCTGTGGCTCAGGACCGTTGTCGTGCGCGCCGCCCGCGGGTGGAACCGTCCCCCCTGCGCATCGGCAGAGCCGATGCGCGTCCCCCCGTCCCTTCGGTCCGGGGGGACATGGGTTGTGGGGAGGTGTTC
>JBDLHX010000031.1:0-24259 GCA_039715165.1 Actinomycetota bacterium | reverse complement strand
CACATCGAGTTCCCCCAAACCTGCACCGTCCCCCTAACGACCTACCGGCCATCTCCCCCACCGTTCCGGCGGGGGAGAAAGCGAAAGAGTGCCGCTCACGCGCTCACCCATTTCGTGAGGAGCCGCACCCGCGGGAACGCTGTCATACCAATGCATCCAGTCCGGACATCGACGAGAAACCGTGGATTGAGGCGAAGGACGGGGGACGCGAGTTAGCGAAGCGAACTCGCAGGGGGGACGGTGAACGCTCGAGCGGCGCGAGCCGCCGATCCATCAGCGTTCCACGCTCACGTGGACCGCTCCCCCCTGCGTTCGAGCAGAACTCGAACGCGTCCCCCCACCGTTCCGGCGGGGGGACATGGTTTGAGGGGCTCAGACGTCTTTGAGGAACTGCTCGATCTCGTCGACGAGTTCACCCGTGCGGTCGGGGTCCATCTTCCGGCCTTCCTCCGTGACCTCACGCACGTACTCGGAGAGGTCGTCAGACTCGGCGACAGCCTCATTGACTTGGAGGATGAACGTCGCCTCGAGGCGGCGCAGGTCGTCGCTGTCGCCTTCGAAACCGGCGATCTGGCCGGCCTTACGCAACAGCGCCCGCATCGCCATCGGGTTCGGGTTCGCGGCGAGGTAGTGCGGCGTCGCCGCCCAGACACTCGCAGCGGGGATTCCGACTTCCTTGCACGCTTCGCCGAGGACGGCAACGATCCCGGTGGGACCTTCGTAGTCGGTCGGCGACAGGTCGGTCCCGTTCAAGTAGTCGGGGTCGGTAGCTACACCCGACAGTGGAACCGGCGTGGAGTGCGTGACGGAACCGATGTAGGCGCCGAGCATCGTCGCCGATTCGACGCCGCAGTCCGAGAGAACAGCGGCGACGGTCCGTGCGAAGGTCTTCCAGCGGAACGTGGGTTCGTCCCCGATGACGACGACCAAATCGGTGTCGTGGTCGGGCCGTTCGATCGCGTAGAAACGCGTGTCCGGCCACGTCATCGACTCGACAGAGCCATCGAGCACCGACACGGATGGACGGTGCTCCTGGAAGTCGAAGAACTCCTCAGGGTCGATGATGGCGAACGGGTTGTCGATGCCCCGGAGGTTCAACAGGTGGCGGAGCGCGCCGGAGGCGGCGTCGCAGGCGTCGTTCCATCCCTCGAAGGCGAGCACCGCGCTGGGGCGGCGGAGGGAGGGCTTGCGGAGGAGTCGTACCGGATCCACAACCGGAAGGCTATCGGGCAGGTGCCGTAGCGCCCATCGAGATCCGCGATAGGGCCGAATGGCCCCTGACGACCGACCTCCGACCCTAGGCCCCCCGGTGGGCCGTTCGTAGCCTGTCACGAAGCCTCTCAGGATGGAGCAGTGAACGATCCCATCGTCTTCGAACGTGCGGGCGTCGACGCCCTCATCAGCGAACTCAACGACCGAGGCTACGAAGTCGTCGGTCCGACGGTTCGCGGTCAAACCATCATGTACGACACGATCACCTCGACGGGTGACCTTCCGGTCGGCTTGCGTGACAAGCAGGAGGCCGGTAGCTACCGGCTCGAGGAGCGGGGCGACGACGCCCTGTTCGGTTACGTCGTCGGGCCGCAGTCGTTCAAGAAATACCTGACGCCCCCGGGGTCGGTCTTCTGGAAGGGTCTCCGCACGGAGACCGGCTTCGAGACGGTCGAACCGGAGGAGCCGCCAAAGTACGCTTTCTTCGGCGCCCGGCCTTGCGAAGTCGCAGCGATGCGAATCCAGGACGACGTGTACCTGCCCGTTGCCGACGGCGTCTACACGGAGCGTCGGGAACGCTCGTTCACCGTCGCAGTGAACTGCACCGAACCGGCGGCGACGTGCTTCTGCGCGTCACTCGGCACCGGCCCCGACGTCACCGAAGGGTTCGACATCGCGCTGACCGAGGTCGTCAGTGGTGACCACCACTACTTCCTCGCCGAAGCCGGGTCGGACGAAGGGGTCGACGTGCTCGGCGCGCTCGAAGAGCGGCCCGCACGCGACGAGGAACTCGTCGCGTCCCGCAGGCTCGTCATGCACGCCGCCGACCACATGGGTCGGACGCTGGACACGAAGGACCTGAAGGACCTGCTCTACGCGAACGTCGCGAACCCGTATTGGGAAGAGATCGGCGAGCGGTGCCTTTCGTGCACGAACTGCACGATGGTCTGCCCGACGTGCTTCTGCTCCACCGTTGAGGACCGCCAGGCTCTCGACGGGTCGAGCGCCGAGCGGGTCAGAACATGGGACTCGTGCTTCACCCTCGACTTCTCCTACATCCACGGTGGTCCGGTGCGCTCGTCGTCCGGGGCCCGTTATCGCCAGTGGATGACGCACAAACTCGCGTCCTGGCAGGACCAATTCGGTTCGATCGGCTGTGTTGGATGCGGTCGCTGCATCGCCTGGTGCCCCGTCGGGATCGACATCACACAAGAGGCCGCGACGATCCGGGAAGTTGATGTCCGGAAGGCCGCGATTCCGGTGCCCAGCGTGAAGGAGGAAGTCGGATGAGTGAAGTGTTCGATGTACTCATTGGTCGCCCCTTCTTTGAGGGGATGACCGACGAGCAGATACGTACCGTGGCGGCGGCCGGGAGCAAGGTCACGTACCACGAGGGCCAGACGATATTTCGCGAGGGAGGGAGCGCTGACAGCTGCTACCTGATCCTCGGCGGCGACGTCGCCCTCGAGATGCAGACCCCCGGGCACGGCCCACAGGTGATGATGACGCTGCACGCCGGCGACCTGCTCGGATGGTCGTGGCTCTACCCGCCATTTCGGTGGACGTACGACGCCCACATTCACAGCGACACGGAAGCGATCCGCTTCGACGCAGTCATGCTCAAGGATGCCTCAGAAGCAGACCCCACCCTCGGATACGAATTGATGAAGCGTTTCACCGAGACGCTCGTCAACCGCATGCAATCAATCAGGATCCAGTTACTCGATGTCTACTCAACTCCTCGCTGAACCGGCCGCCCGCCCGATGCACCCGGTGCCCTGCCGGGTCCGTTCGGTGGCGCGAGAACTCGACGACACATTCACCCTCGAACTCGATCCCCCGGCAGAAGGCTGGGCGTTCGCTCCAGGGCAGTTCACGATGCTCTACGCATTCGGAGTCGGCGAGGTGCCGATCTCGATCAGCGGTGACCCGGGCGATCAGAGCCGGCTCGTGCAGACGATCCGGGCCGTTGGCCCGGTTACCGACGCGCTGACGTCGGTCGCACCCGGCGACACGATCGGCGTTCGGGGGCCGTATGGCTCCCAATGGCCGATTGAGGCTGCCGAGGGCCGCGATGTGGTGATTGTGACCGGCGGCATCGGGCTCGCCCCACTCCGTCCGGCGATCCGCCACATCCTCGAGCACCGCGATCGCTACCAGAACGTGACGCTCCTCTACGGTGCCCGATCGCCCGACGAGCTGTTGTTCGCGGATGAGCTCCAAGGGTGGCGCGGTCGATTCGACCTCGACGTCCTCATCACAGTCGACCACGGCGACCGTATGTGGCGCGGCCCGGTCGGCGTCGTCACGTCGCTCATCAGCCGAGCGTCGTTTGACCCGGAGTCGGCCATCGCGTTCATCTGCGGTCCCGAGATCATGATGCGATTCACGATCCAGGAGCTCGAGCGGCAGGGTGTGACGAGCGACCGTCTCTACGTGTCGATGGAGCGGAACATGAAGTGTGGAATCGGCCTCTGCGGCCACTGCCAGCTCGGGAAGTTCTTCATCTGCAAGGACGGTCCCATCTTGAGCTGTGCCGAGATGACGAACGTCTGCTGGACAAGGGAGGTGTGACGTGGCGCTTCCGAAACTCGCAGTACACAAGTTCGCATCGTGCGACGGGTGCCAGCTGAGTCTCCTCGACCTCGAGGACGAGCTCCTGGCCGTCGCCGGCGTCGTGCAGATCGCCAACTTCATGGAGGCCTCGAGAGAGGTGCTGCCGCCGCCCTACGACGTCACGCTCGTCGAGGGCTCGGTGACGACCCCGCACGACGCCGAGCGTATCAAAGAGGTTCGCGCCGAGTCCAACGTGCTCATCACGATCGGTGCCTGCGCGACCGCTGGCGGCATCCAAGCGCTGCGCAACTGGAAGGACGTCGACGACTTCACGAGGTACGTCTACGCCCACCCCGAGTACATCGAGACGCTGCAGACGTCGACGGCGATCGCCGACCACGTCCCGGTCGACTTCGAGCTGCGGGGCTGCCCGATCTCGAAGCATCAGCTGCTCGAGGTCATCGTTGCGTTCCTTCAGGGACGCAGGCCCAACATCCCGACGTACAGCGTGTGTGTCGAATGCAAGCTGAAGGGCAATCCGTGTGTCCTTGTGTCCCACGGTACGCCGTGTCTCGGGCCCGTCACCCAGGCGGGCTGCAACGCACTCTGCCCGACCTACGACAGGGGCTGTTTCGGGTGCTTCGGGCCGATGGAGTCGCCGAACACGAAGTCGCTTGCGGATCAGTGGAAGGTGCTGGGCGCCTCGGATCGTGAGCTCGTCGACGCGTTCCGCAGCTTCAACGCCTGGTCGGATGCGTTCCGCGAGGAGAGCGACCGGAGAGAAGCCTCGATCGAGATCGGAGGTGTGGGATGACGAACGCCAGGGAGATCTCCGTCGAGTACCTCGCGCGGGTTGAAGGCGAAGGGGCGATGCACGTGAAGGTCGTCGACGACAAGATCGAGGACGTCGAGTTCTCGATCTTCGAACCGCCGCGATTCTTCGAAGCGTTCATGCGCGGTCGGCCCCACACCGAGGCACCGGACATCACGGCGCGGATCTGCGGCATCTGTCCGATCGCGTATCAGATGAGTTCCGTTCACGCCATGGAAGATGCTTTCGGCGTGACCGTCGGTGGCCCACTCCGTGAGCTGAGGCGACTCATCTACTGCGGCGAGTGGATCGAGAGCCACGCTCTCCACATCTACCTGCTCCACGCCCCCGACTTCCTCGGATACGAGAGCGGCATCCACATGGCCGCCGACCACCGTGAGGTCGTCGAACAGGGTCTGCGTCTCAAGAAGGCGGGCAACGCCATCGTCGGGCTGCTCGGCGGTCGGGAGATTCACCCGATCAATGTGCGCGTCGGTGGCTTCTACCGGGTTCCGACGAAGAAGGAGCTCGAGACGCTCGTTCCGGAGCTCGAGTGGTCACGTGATGCGGCACTCGAGACGATCAAGCTCGTGAGCGGCTTCAATTTCCCCGATGCCGATCTCGACTTCGAGTTCGTCTCGGTGAGCCATCCCGACGAGTACCCGTTCAACGAGGGGCGGATCGTGTCGAGCAAGGGGCTCGACATCGCGGTCTCCGAGTACAACGAGTTCTTCCTCGAACAGCACGTGGAGCGATCGAACGCCCTGCATTCCCAGATCCGGGACCGCGGTGCCTATCACGTGGGGCCACTCGCTAGATACAGCCTCAACTTCGACCGGCTGACGCCACTCGCGCAGCGGGCCGCACGCGAGGCCGGACTGGGCGAGACATGCAACAACCCGTTCAAGAGCATCATCGTGCGAGCCGTTGAAACGCTCTACTCGGTCGAAGAGGCGCTGCGGATCATCGACGATTACGAGCCTCCGGCCGAGTCATACGTTCCGTATACGCCGAAGAAGAGTGAAGGCCATGGTGCCACCGAGGCGCCGCGGGGCATGCTTTATCACCGGTACCGGCTTCACGACGATGGTCGCATCGCCGATGCGCAGATCGTGCCGCCGACCGCGCAGAATCAGTTGACGATCGAGTCGGACCTCCGGTTCGTGCTCGAGCGGCACCTGCATCTGCCGGACGATGAGCTGTCGTGGGTGCTCGAGCAGTCGATTCGGAACTACGACCCGTGCATCTCATGCGCGACTCACTTCCTTGATCTGACGATCGAGCGTGGCTGACGTCGTCGTCATAGGTGTCGGCAACAGGATGATGGGGGACGACGCCGCGGGTCCGATCGTGATCGACCGGCTCGCGGGGCGTCTACCCGACAGCATCAGGCTGGTGGAGTCCGTCGGGGATGCCACGCACTTGCTCGACACGTGGCGCGACGTGGGGCTGGCCGTCGTCGTCGACGCCGTGGTATCAGGTGGTGTCCCCGGTTCGGTCCACCGGATCGAGGGGACCGACGGGTTCCCGAACTCGTGGAGGTCGGCGTCGACGCACCTCGTGGGTCTCGCCGAGGCGATCGACCTCGGCGGAGCCGTCGACATGCTCCCCGATACGCTCGTCGTCTACGGGATCGAGATCGGCAAGGTCGTCCGCGGGGTGGAACTCAGCGCCGACGTCGATGCGGCAGCCGACGAGGTGGCGGACGCAATCGTCGCCGAGCTCGAGAGAGCTTCCCTCCCCACCTTCGGCGGGGGTGACTGACACTCGCCTACCGCTCGAACCGACGGAGCCGCAGCGAGTTCGTCACCACCGAGACCGATGAGAAGGCCATCGCCCCCGCGGCGATCATCGGGTTGAGGAACCCGAGCGCCGCGAGTGGGATCGCTGCCGTGTTGTAGCCAAATGCCCAGAAGAGGTTCTGCTTGATGGTGGAGAATGTTCTGCGTGCGAGTTGCAGCGACGTGACCGCGAGCGCCGGATCGCCGCTCATCAGCACCACGTCACCGGCCTCGATCGCGACGTCGGTCCCCGAACCCACCGCCATGCCGAGATCAGCCTGCGTCAGCGCGGGTGCATCGTTGATGCCATCCCCGACGAAACCGACGGATCGGCCTTCGCTCTGGAGTCGGCGGATCTCCTCGGCCTTGTCACCTGGGAGGACTTCGGCGATCACATGATCGATACCGATCTCGGCGGCGATCGTCTCGGCCGTCCTGCGGTTGTCCCCCGTGAGCATCACGATCTCGACGCCCATGCTCTTCAGTGCCGAGACGGCATGCAGGGACGACGGGCGGACCGTGTCGGCGACGCCGATCGTGCCCTGCACAACGCCATCCCAGCCGACCAGGAACGCGGTGTTCCCGGCAATCTCGATCCGCTCCATTGCCTCGGAGTACCGCTCGGGGATCTGCAGGCCCCTTTCGGCCATCAACTTCGCCTTCCCGACGGTGACCTCGATGCCGTCGACCGTCCCGACCACTCCCTGGCCCCTGAGCGCCGCGAACTCCGTCGGCGTGGTGAGTTCGACATCGTGCTCTTCGGCACCGAGGGCGACGGCCTTACCGATCGGGTGCTCGCTGGCCGCTTCGACCGATCCGGCCAGCGCGAGGAAGTGCCGCTCGTCGTCATCGGTGACGACGTCGGTGAGTGTCATCGCCCCACGGGTGAGAGTGCCGGTCTTGTCGAACACAACGACGTCGACCGAGCGTGCCCTTTCGAATACCTCCGCGTTCTTGAACAGGACGCCAAGCTCTGCGCCTCGTCCCGACCCGACCATGATCGCCGTCGGCGTCGCGAGCCCCATGGCGCAGGGGCACGCGATGATCAGAACCGCGACAGCGTTGCGTAGAGCCGTGGGCGTGTCCCCTCCGTTGACGATCATCCAGACGACGAACACGGCCGCTGCGATCACCAGAACGGTCGGAACGAACACGGCAGAGACGCGGTCGGCGAGACGTTGGACCGGGGCCTTGGTTGCCTGTGCGTCCTCGACGAGACGGACGATCTGCGCAAGTGCCGTGGCTTCACCAACCTTGGTGACCTCGACTTCGAGTCGCCCCTGCTGGTTGATCGTGGCCCCGAAGACGTCGTCGCCGACGGTCTTGTCGACCGGCATGGACTCCCCGGTCAGCATCGACTCGTCGACGCTCGATCCACCGACCGTGATCCGGCCGTCTGTCGGAATCTTCTCCCCGGGGAGCACCGCGATGGTCTCGCCGAGGCGGACGTCGGCCACGTCCACCATCACTTCGGAACCGTCGCGAACAACCCGAGCTTGTTTCGCCCCGAGTTCCAAGAGCTTCGTTATGGCGCGCGAGGCTCGTCCCTTTGCCCTGGCCTCGAAGAACCGGCCGAGCAGGATCAACGAGGTGATCATTGCGGCCGTATCGAAGAAGACCGGAGAGCCGTCGACCGTCGCGAACAGCGAATAGGACCAAGCGGTGATCGTTCCCACCGACACGAGCGTGTCCATGGCGGGACTCATCGACCTGATCTGCTTCCAGGTCGCCTTGTGGAACTGCCAGCCGAAGACGAAGACGACCACGGTGGTGAGCACCGCTTGGAGAGCGTGGTTCCACGTCGCATCCGGCCCGAGCATGGCGAGCAGGAACACCGGGATCGTGAGAGCGGAGGCGCCGATCAGGTTCTTGCGCTGGTAGACGACTTCCTCGTCATAGCGTTCACTGACGCTGACCCGGTCCTCGCCGGCGACGACGGGTTCGATCTCGTACCCGATCTTCGCGACGGCCGCTTTGAGGGCGTCGACGTCGACCTCGGAACCAACCTCGGCGCGGGCTTCATGGCCCGCGTAGTTGACGATCGCCGTCTCGACGCCGTCCTGTTTGCCGAGGACCCGCTCAATGCGCAGCGCACACGACGCGCATGTCATGCCCTCTACGTCGAAGGTGATCGAGCGCGTGTCGGTCATCAGGACTCCGTTCGGGGCGAAGTGGACTCAGCCCTGGTCGGGGACGTCGTAGCCCTGCTCCTCGATCGCGGCCACGATCGCCTCGAATGTTGCGTCGGTGCCGTCGAAGTCGAGAGCGACGGCGCGGTCGTCCACATCTACCTCGACATGAGCGACTCCATCGAGCTGCGAGACCGCCTGTTCGATCGAGGCCTTGCAGTGCCCGCACGAGATTTCGGGCACGGTGAGCGTCTTCGTTGTCATGAATCCCTCCTCGAACAGCGAGCGTATTCACGCGCTCGTAGTTACGGAACCGGTTTCTGGCGCCCCCTATTTCAGGAGGAGGGCGCCGATGCGGCGTCCGGTGATCAGTGATCCGACGGCGCCCACGGCGGTGAGGTAGGCGACGTTGATGAGCATCGTCCACTCGAGGATGCCGAGCGTGAGGCCCCGGATGAGGACGACACCGTGATAGAGCGGGGAGATCCACGTCACGACTCTGATGAACTCTGGATACACCTCGATTGGATAGAACGTGGCGGAGAAGAGGAAGAGGGGGAGCGTCACGAGCGTGATGAGGTCGAGGTCCTGCCAGGTGCGCATGTAGGTCGTAGCGGCCGTTCCCATCGCACCGAAGGCGAAGCCGATCAGGATCGCTGCGGGGAGCGCCAGGATCCCGTACGGAGACTCGATGAGACCCATGACGGCCATCACGACGATGAACGCCGCCGAGTAGAGCGTGCCCCGGGCGAGCGTCCAGGAGATCTCGCCGGTGGCGACGTCCCGTGCCTCGAGCGGGGTTGCGAGAACACCGTCGTAGATCTTTCCGTACTTGAGCTTGAAAAAGATGTTCGTCGACTCGAAGACGGCGCCGTTCATGGCCGACGAGGCGAGCATCGCGGGTGCGACGAACGCCGTGTACTCGACCGCGATGCCCGCGACCTCGACATCTCCGGCGAGCTTCCCGATGCCGATTCCGATCGCGAAGAGGTAGAAGGTTGGCTCGAAGAAGCCGGAGAGGAAGACCGGCCAGAACGCCTTCATTACAACGACGTTCCGCTCGACGAGGTAGCGGCCTCGCCATCGTCGCGGGAGCGGTGGGATGATGCGCGCGACGAGCGGCTCGGTCGTCACGGCGTCAGCTTCTTCCGGAAGGGCCCGACGGTGAGCAGTGTCCCGAGGGCGATCCAGGCCAGGAGGTAGAGGACGCTGACCCACCAGGCCACGGCCGGTCCCGTTCCGACGACGATCGCGCGGCTCAACTCAACGCCGTGGTAGAGCGGTGTCACGAGGGCGACCGGTTCGAGCCAGTCGGGGAGTTGGGAGATCGGGAAGAAGGCCCCCGAGAAGAGGAACATCGGGATGACGACGAATCGGAAATAGAGGGGGAGACCCGTCGGCTCGTCGAGACGGGCGGTGAACGCGGTCGTGGCTGCAGCCATGGCGACACCGACGAGGAGCGCGGGGCCGACGGCGAGCAACGACTCGAAGAGGGGAGCGACGCGGAACGCCGCGATCACGGCAGCGAACACCACCGAAACCATGAGCACTCTGGCCCCGGACCACAGCATGTGGCCTCCGACGAGGCTTGGGACCCCGATCGGTGTGGCCAGCTTGGCGTGGTAGGTCTTCACCCACTTGATGCCGGCCATCACCTTCCACGCCCCCTCGCCTGCACCGGTCTGCATCGCCGTCGCGACGAGCAGGCCGGGAGCGAGGAACGCGAGATACGGGACGCCCTCGACGCCACCCGGGCGATTCGCGTCGACGAGGGCGCCGAGTCCAACCCCCATGGCGAGGAGGTACAGCACCGGGTTGAGGAAGCTCGAGATCACCGAGCCCCGCCACGTGTGTCGGTACACGCGGGCCTCGGACTCGAAGACGCGGAGGGGCAGCGGCGTCGCCATCAGTCGACCAGCGTGCGTCCCGTGAGACGAAGGAAGACGTCCTCGAGCGACGAGCGTCTGGCGAGGATCGTCTCCGGCTCGAGACCCGCCGCGGTCACGGCCCCGATTGTCGACTCGGCGTCGTCGGTGTACAGCAGTGCCCGGTCGGCGAGGATCTCGGCCCGGGGAGCGAGATCCCCGATGCGGTCTGCAATCGTGTCGAGTACGCCGGGCGAGAACCGCACTTCGACAACCTCGCGCGGCGCGTACTGCTCGATGAGCGAGAGCGGCGATCCCTCGGCGACGATCCTTGCCTTGTCCATCACGACGAGCCGGTCACAGAGCTGCTCGGCCTCATCCATGTAGTGGGTGGTGATGATGAGCGTCACGCCCTGCTGCTTGAGCCGGTAGAGGCGGTCCCAGAGGACGTGACGCGCCTGCGGGTCGAGACCGGTCGTCGGCTCATCGAGGATGAGGAGGTCGGGCTCGTTGATGAGGCCGCGCGCGATGGTGAGGCGCCGCTTCATGCCTCCGGAGAGCGCGTCGACTTTCGACTTGCGCTTCTCGGTGAGCTGGACGAAGTCGAGGAGTTCGTCGATGCGTTCCCTGATGACGGCTCGGGGCAGGTCGAAGTACCGCCCGTACATCATGAGGTTGTCGTAGACGGTGAGTTCCTGGTCGAGGTTGTCCTCCTGGGGCACGACACCGAGGCGCGATCGGAGTTGGGGGCCCTGGCGTTCCGGGTCGAGACCGAGGACGCTGAGGCTTCCCTCGGTGATCGGGCTGACGGCGCCGATCATGCGCATCGTCGAGGTTTTACCCGCCCCGTTTGGGCCGAGGAAGCCGAACGACTCGCCCTGTTCGACGGCGAAGTCGATGGCGTCGACGGCGGTGAAGTCGCCGAACCGCTTCGTCAAACCGGTGGCTTCGATCAGTGGGGACATAGGCGAGTCAGCCTAGGGGCGAGGACGTCCGGCAGGGAAAGCGAATTCGTCACACCCGCATGAGACGATCGCATAGACCGGAAAGGAGCCCTCATGCCCACCCCCATCTCCGATAGCAGCGCCATGTATGCTCGTCTCGAGGAGGTGCTCGGCCCCAAGCACGCCGAGACACTCATGACGTACCTGCCGCCTGAACCCGGTGCCGAAATGGCAACGAAGGCGGATGTCGCCGTGCTCGAGCACCGGTTCGATCGCCTCGAGGAGTTGCTCGACCGCCGATTCGAACAGATCGACCAGCGATTCGAACAGATCGACCAGCGATTCGAACAGATCGATGGAAGGCTCGACCGAATGGACCGTCGATTCGAGACCATGGACGACCGCATGTACGGCCTCCAGGACGTCATCCGCGACCAGCTGCGCACGTACACCGTGACCATGGTTGGCGGCATGACGGCTTTGACCGCCATCTACGCAGCGCTGCTCACGTTCATCGCCTGACACGTTCTCTCCCCGTCCCCCGCCGGCAGCCTGGATATGCGGTTTGTGAGCGCACAGTTCGGCGGTTCCCCTGGTCACGTCAGGGTTTCGCGGTGATTCGGCTCGTCACGATTCAGATGAAGCCGCGAGGTGCGCTCTTTCACATTCTCCCCCGCAAGGCGGGGGAGATGCCCGGTAGGGCAGAGAGGGGCGGTGCAGGTTTGGGGGACCTTGATGTGGGACAGGATCCCTTGTGGTGTGCGTTGCTCGCGGGTGGAACCGTCCCCCCTGCGCCCGAGCATCAGCTCGGGCGCGTCCCCCCGTCCCTTCGGTCCGGGGGGACATGCGTTGTGGGGAGGCGTCCGCTCCCGCCTGAGAGTCCGTGGATTGAGGCTGCAGGTGGGGGAGATGCCCGGTAGGGCATTAGGGGGCAGCCGCGAGGCCGCCGTTCTCATAGCGGCCCCCTCCGCTGTCGCCGGCCTGGCGGCCGTCGTCCGCGCCTCCCCCACTCCGTGGTGGAGGCGAAGTCCGGTCTGCGCCACGCAGCTCATCACCTTTCAGCAACCGTGGATTGAGGCTGCCGGGGGGGACGCGGCGATGAGGCCTTGCGCGGCGTCGGTTGTTGGCGATGGTCAGTTCGTCAGCGCCGCTACGACAGACAGAATCAGCAGGTTCGCCAGCGTCCACAGGAGGGTGACCGTCACATAGCGACGGAACCATTGGCCCCACGTCTCCGAGCGCACAGCGAGAGCCGTCCCGAGCACGTACCAGAGCGGGAAGCTCGTGAGAACACCGAAGACCAGGACCGTCGTCCTCGAGACGTCGACGAATTCGAAGGACATGAACCACGTCGTTGGCATCGCTATGACGATCATCACCGCAGCCACGAAGCTCAGTGCGAAGTCCTGCAGATCACCGCCGTGGCGTGATCCGACGCTGACCGCCAGGACGACCATGAGGATCGGGTAGGAGAGCGCGACAAGACCCGCCGGGGTTCGTGCAACGGTTCTCCTCCGCGGCGCGAACGAGACGTTACCGGTGGCCATATGGAGCTTCTCGCTGCATCAAACCAAGCGTACCGGGCGCTCCTCTTCACCGGATCCGCCAAAGGTCTCGAGAGGTCGCGAAAACACCGCTTGGCGCCCTGTCTCGTTTGGCGACTACTGGGGTCCCATGCCTAGCCTGACCCGTCGCATGGTCGTTTCGAAGCGGATCACGCCGCTCATCATTCTGCTCCTCCTCGCACTCATGGCTCTCGCCCCGGTGCCTGCCGGCGCGCAGTCGAAGAAGTCCGTCGAGAACGCGGAGGAGGCCAAGGAGCGCGCCTACCGCGAGCTCGTCGAGGCTAACGAAGCCGTCGGCTGGGCCATCTCGGACCTCGAGGCGATCGAGATGGAGCTCCAGGATCTCAGCTACACCATCTCGAGGCTCGACCGCAAGATCGAGGAGTTCGATCAGCGAGTCATCGACCTCCGGGCGAGCGCCCAAGAAGTGGTCGTTGAGGCCTACACGAACTCGGGCGCGGGCCTCGTCACGGCGGCCTTCACCGCAGGATCGATCCAAGACCTCCTCACGAGCCAGAGCCTCATCGGCAGCGCCGCCGCACGCGATCTAGCGTCGCTCGATCTCCTTGCTGCCGTCAACAGGGAGAACGACCGGCTCAAGGCCGAGGTTGCCGTGAAGCGCGCCGATGTCGAGGTTCTCGAAGAGAAGCAGGTGGTGGTCGTCGAGGAGCTCTCGGTTGCGCAGGAGAAGGCCGACCGCGTCTTCGCAGAGGCGGAGAGCAAGTACAAGGACGTCTACGCCAAGTACCAGGCCGAACTCAAGCGCAAGGCGGCCGAGGACGCGGCGCGGAGGGCAGCCGCCGGTGGCGGAGCCGCAGGGCTGCCGGCTTCGGCGACCAAGGGTCTCGTGTGTCCGGTTGCCGGCAGGACCTACTTCGTGGACACGTGGGGCGCTCCGCGGCCGGGCGGGCGGACCCACAAGGGCGTCGACATGTCCGGGTCGATGGGGCAGAAGCTCATCGCCATGCAGTCCGGAAAAGTCCGTCTCAACTGGCACTCGGCCGGCGGCCGTCAGGTCTACGTCTACGGCGATGACGGGATCTTCTACTACTACGCCCACCTCAGCGGATACCCGGCAGGTCTCAGCAACGGCGACAGGGTCGCGAAGGGCCAGGTCGTCGGCTACATGGGAGCAACCGGGAACGCCTCGGTGGTCCACCTCCACTTCGGCATGGGCCCGATCGGTGGCGGCTACGTGAACCCGTACCCCACGGTCCGCCAAGCCTGTTAGAGCGCCTGTCGCCTTAGAACAGCTGGGGCCTGAACAGTTCGTCGTGGCGGCTGATCGCGTACCGGTCGGTCATGCCGGCGACGAAATCGATCACCTGGGTGAGCGTATCCGCATCGTCATGCCGGTACGTCTCAGGGATCTCCGCCGGGTGTGCCGAGTAGTACTCGACGAGGTTGCGGATGATCTCCCTGGCCCGCCGCCGTTGCGGCTCGACCTCTGGTCGCAGGTACACCCGTTCGAACATGAAGTTCCGCAACTCGAGCATGACGTCGAGCGTGTGGTCGTCCATGGCGATCTCGTCGCGTTCGAGGGAAGTTTCGATGACGGATCGGACCATGGTTGCGATCCAGTCACGACCCGGTTCCCCGAGCGTGTCGAGGACCGTGGCCGGGAACGCGTCGGAACGGAGCACCCCGGCTCGGAGCGCATCGAGCGCGTCGTGGGCGAGGTAGGCGATCCGGTCGGCAAACCGCACGATGTTTCCCTCATGGGTGCTGGCCGGCGTCTCCACCTTCCACGGGTGGGCCCTGATTCCATCGAGGACCTCGGCCGTGAGGTTGAGCGGTTCGAGCACCGTGAAGATCCGGACCGACTGGTCTGAGTGGCGCCATTCGCCGTCGACGAATTCGCTGAGCGCGTCCTCACCGGTGTGACCAAATGGCGAGTGGCCGGCGTCGTGCCCGAGGCAGATGGCCTCGGTGAGCGCTTCGTTGAGACTGAGCGTCCGCGCGATGGATCCACCCACCTGCGTGACCTGGAGTGTGTGCGTGAGCCGGGTGACGTAGTGGTCGCCCTCAGGGTTCATGAACACCTGTGTCTTGTGCTTCAGCCGTCGGAACGCCTTCGAATGCAGGATCCGGTCGTGGTCGCGTTCGAAGCACGTCCGCCACGGGTCCGGATCTTCAGGCACGGCGCGTTCGGCGGCGGCGGTCGACAGCGTGGCTCCAGGGGCGAGGCGGTCTTCTTCCAGCCGCTCCGCCGCCTCGCGATCCCGGAGGCGGAAGGACGACACGACTACTCCGCGAGCTCGGTGCTCGGAGGACGTCCGGCGCCGGTGAGGGCAACCATGGTCTTCGAGAGAACGCTCTTCGTCGGCTGGCCGGTGATGATCCGCCGCCGGATTGCCGACGATGCGGTGTCGACCAGGAGGACGACGGCGATCGTGGCGAGGAGCGCAGCGCCTGCCTTCGGCCAGTCGGCCCTGAACCGGAGACGATTGACGATCTCGGATCCAATGCCTCCGGCGCCCACGAGGCCGAGAACCGCGGAAGCACGGATGTTGATCTCGAACCGGTAGAGCCAATAGGCGACGATCGTCGGCATCGCCTGGGGAACGATGCCGTACCGCATCTGGAGAGCAAGAGTTCCGCCGGCTGAACCGATGGCCTCGATCGGCCCATCGTCGACGCCCTCGATGACCTCCGAGGAGAGCTTGCCGAGCGTCCCGATGGAGTGGATGCCGATGGCGAGCGCTCCGGTGAAGGCCCCGAGGCCGAAGGGAACGATGAAGATGATCGCGAGGATCAGCTCCGGGAAGGCCCGGATGCCGGAGAGGAAACCGCGCGTCGGGATCGTCATCCAGCGAGGCGCCACATTCGTGGCGGCCATGAAGCTGAGGGGGAACGAGAAGATGGCGCCCATCATCGTTCCGATCCACGCGATGTAGATCGATTCGAGGAGCTTTGAGACGATGCGGCCGCTGTCCTCGAAGTTGGGCGGGAACATGCCGGTCAGCAGGGTCCAAACTTCGCCTGGTGCCCGGTAGATGTGCTCCGCCGAGACGTTGAGGCCAGCGGCTGCCCAGATGAATGGCACGACGATCGCAACTCCCACGACCCAGCGAATGATCTTGGGAGCCAGCGGCTCTTTCGGGCGGGGTTCGTCGGAGATCTGATCGGGGGCGAGATCCGGCACCGTCATACGAGCCTCCTTCGCGCCCAGATGGATACGGCCTCGATGAGAAGGACCGCGACAAAGATCACGAGCACGATCGCCATTACTTGATCCCATTGGAAGAAGCTGCGGCGCTCATCGAGGAGCCGTCCAATACCACCTGCACCAACGATGCCGATGACGACCGACGCGCGAATGTTCAGCTCGAAGATGTAGAGCGAGTAGGCGACGTAGTTGGGACGAACCTGTGGGAATGCGGCGTGCTGGATCACCTGCGTGTGCGTCGCTCCGGCGGCGCGACCAGCTTCGAGTGGGCCGATCTCGATGGCATCGACCGTTTCAGAGAGCAGCTTCGCCTGGATCGCCAGGGAGAACATGATCATGGCGAGGGCGCCGGCGAAGGGGCCGAAGCCGACGGCCACTGCGAAGAAGATGGCCCAGACGAGGTCGGGGATCGTGCGGAAGACGTTGAGGAACGCCTTTGCCATCCGGTACCAGAGGCTTGATGGTGCCGTGATTCGGGATGCGTAGAAGGCGAGCGGCAGCGCCAGGAGGTTGCCGGTGACGGCGCCGATGATGGCGATCTGGAGCGTTTCGATGAACGGCTCCACGATGTTGAACGTCTCAGGCTGGCCGAGGCTCTTCGGCCACTTCCAGACGGGCGGCCAGAAGTCGTCTGCAATCTCGCCGACGCGGCTCAGCTGTGTTGCGATCGCCGCTGTCGAGAAACCGATCTCCTTGTACGCGACGACTGTGAGGACGAGGACGAGGCCGCCGGCGAAGAGGGAAGTGAGGCCCGTCGCGAAGGCGAGGTTGGCGCCGAGACCCGCGGATGCGGCGGCCATGCCGGTGACGACGAAGAGGGCGATGGTGAGCAACTCGATCTCACCGGCTGCAATCTCGCCTGCGTTGAGGGCATCGAGCACCCCGAGTGTGGTTCCGGTGAAGAGCACCAGTGTTGCTCCGGTGCCCCAGGCGAGGGCCTGGAGTCCGATGATGCTGGGGCGGAACCCGGGGCTGTGGCGATAGACGACGAATCCCGTCGTGGCGCCGTAGACGAGCCATCCGAGGGCAGCGATGAGGGAGAGCTTGAAGTCGATCGGGCCGGTGCGTCCGGCAAGCATCGCGTCGAAGAAGGAGAGTCCGACGATCCCGGCGATGACGAGGATGACGGCGTCGATCCAGTGGCGGGTGATGCCGCTCCAGGCGAACACGCCGAACGTGATGAGCCCGACGAGGATGCCCCAAAGCGGCCCAACCGGCCCCGCCCATCCAGCGATGCCGGTCGCGACGATGCCAACTGCGAGTGGCAGAATGTATGTAGCGGCTCGCGGCGGCTCAACGGGCCGCAACTGGGTCGTCGGGTCGAAGGCTGTCACGCGTTCTCGAGCAGGTCGTCTGGGGTGATCGCTCGCCCGTAGATGCCGCGGAACACCTCATCGTCGACGTCGGCGATGTCACCGTCGAAGACGACCCGGCCGTCGTTGAGGCCGATGAGGCGCCTGCCGTATTGGCGGGCAAGGTCGAGGAAGTGGAGGTTGATGAGCGTCGTGATGCCCATCTCGCGATTGATGCGCTGGAGGTCGCGCATCACCATGTGCGACGTCACCGGATCGAGCGAGGCGACCGGTTCGTCGGCGAGGATGATCTTCGGCTCCTGGGCGAGAGCGCGGGCGATGCCGACGCGCTGCTGCTGTCCGCCTGAGAGGTCCGACGCTCGAATGTACGCCTTCTCGACGATGCCGACGCGTTCGAGCGACTGGAGTGCGATCTCCTTGTCCTCATCCGGCCAGAGTCCGAGCATCGTGCGCCAACGCGGCACCATCGAGAGCCTGCCCATGAGCGCGTTGTTGACGACGCGCGAACGGTTCACGAGGTTGAACGTCTGGAAGATCATGCCGACGTCTGAGCGGATCGCTCGTAGCTCGGCAGAGGAAGCGCCAACGACCTCGCGTCCATCGACGAGAACCGAGCCGGAGACCGGCACGAGCCCGTTGATCGCGCGAAGCATTGTCGACTTTCCGGCGCCGGAGAGACCGACGACGACGACGAACTCGCCTTCGTCAATAGTCAGAGTGACGTCGTTGAGCGCGGTGAGGCCACCCGGATAGGTGACGGAGGTGTTCGTGAAGTCGATGAAGCCCATGAGGTGGAGGGAAGGCCCGGGGGCCGACGCTTGGCCGGCCCCCGGTATCCGTTCCTACTACTCGGAAACGCCGAGTTTCACGGCTGCTTCGCGGACGACGTCGAAGTCGGCGTCTTCGGCGGCACGGATGTCGGTCCATCCGTAGATCTCGTCGAAGACCAGCTCGCCTTCCTCGGTGCCGAGGTAGGCCTTCGTGGCGTCGAAGATCGCCTGCTTCAAGTTCTCCGGCAGACCACCGCGAACGGCGACGATGTCGTTCGGGATGTCGTCGGTGACGTTGAACACGATCACCTTCTCGCCCACGTCCGTCTTCTCCTTGCGGAGGGTGCGGCGGGCGTCGTCGAAGCTGAGGCCGATGTCGTAGTCGCCGTTGTAGACGGCCTGGACGGTGGCGTCATGCGACGTCAGGTACTGGTACTCGATGTCGTTCTCGATGTCGATGCCCAGGTTGAAGAGCTGGAGCTGCGGGAACACGCCGCCGGAGGTCGACGTCGCGCTCGTGAAGGCGACCGTCTTACCAACAACCGCTTCGAGCGGTGCGGTGCAGACGAGACCCTTTGCGACCTCGGTGCCGTCTTCCAGGACTTCTTGTGTCAGCTCGCCGTCAACGTACGCCCAGCCAACCTGGAGCGCCTTCGCCTCGGTCGAATCGACGATCGTCGGAACGCCATCAATCCACTCGTACGCGCCGACGACCGGCTCGTCCGTGCAGATCGACGCGTCGTTCGTGAACCACTGGCCGTGGTAGAGGTCGGATCCGTAGCGGATCGACTGGATGAGCACCTCAATGTCCGGGTACTGCTCCTGAGCCTGGATGTAGCCGAAGGGGCCGAATGCGCCGAGGTCGGCGTTGCCGGCGCCCATGGCGACGACGAGGCCGTTGTAGTCGGCGGTGATGACACCCTCGAATTCGATACCGAGCTCTGTGGTGAGGTAGTCCATGTATGGCTGGACCGTGTCACCGAGCTTCTCCTGCTTCTCCGACGGGATGAAGCCGTAGAGGATCTTCTCCGGCCAGTCGGCCTTCGGATCTGCCTCTGTGGTCGTGGTCTCTTCAGCTGCGGTCGTAGTTGTCTCTTCAGTACCCGCTTCGGCCGCCGTTGTGGTGGTCTCTTCGGGGGCTGCGGTCGTGGCCTCTTCCTCACCTGTGCTCGCGCATGAAGCGACGAGCATGGCGAAGGCGAGTACCAGCATGACCAGGGGGGTTTTCTTCATTCCTACTCCTGTGTCTCACGGGCGCGGTCCGCACCCGAGCTAGCCATTTCCAGTTTACTAGTGCTGCGGATTGGGAGCGAAACAGGTCAGCACCATTTGGCGTCGACGAGCGTCTCGAACTCGTTCCAGTCTTTGACGTCGCGAACCCCGAAGACCGGCTCGTTCCAGGGTCGAACGAAGCGGCACACGACCGCCTCTGGGCGGTTGCGGTGCAGTTCGTCGATCTGGCGCGGGGAGTCGTCGAGGTAGACGTCGCACGGGACCCGCCACTTCGCCTCGGTGACGTGGATCTCGCGTGTCGGGATCTTGTGGTCGGCCATCCAGGCGAACGTGTCGTGAATGGCCCATTCGGGCTTCGCCGTGATGATGACGATCTCGTGATTCCGACTCAGGCGCCCGAGTGTCTCGAGCGCACCCGGGTACGTCTCGAGATGGCGGAACACGGAGCCGCGCTCACCGCGTGCCGCCCATCGCCAGAACGCGCCCATCGACTCGAAGTGCGTGAGGTAGCCCATCGCATCCCAATGGTCTACCTGGTCGGAGCTGACGTCGGAGTCGAACTCGTCGTTGTATCGGCTCACCCAGCCGGTGGCGAAGTCGGCGACGACGCCGTCGAGGTCGATCCCGAGTCGCACGGTCAGCTCTCGACGATCTTCCCGCCGAGCAGGTCGGCGATCACGTCGGTGGGACTCTCCTGCCGGGCTGGGCCGTCGTCGAGATCGTCGGCGTCGGGGGCCCGCTCCGGCTCGTCGGCCACCGGCGTGGAGTCGTCGTCTGATCGGAAGACGAGTGTGACGGCGGTGCCGAGAGTTTCGGTAGCGATGCGTTCTAGAGCCGATTGGAGCTCATCGTCGGCGTTGAGTTGTTCGAGGTGGAAGTGCTGGTGGGTGGGGAGCGTGAGGACGGCGACCGAGCCGTCGATCGAGCGGGGCTCCGCAACCTTGACGAATGCGTGTCGGCGCGCCCCGAAGTCTGAGCGGATCCGAGCGACGATGACGGGCCACGCTGTTGAGAACGCTGCGAGTGTGAGTTCAGTCTCCGGTTCGAGGCTCACGGTCCCCCCTGCGTCGGAGCCTGCCGGCTCCTCCGCGTCCCCCCCTTTGTCCGGGGGGACAGGCTCTTGGGGAACCTCCTGTTCCGCTGCGGCGGGGGGTTCGGCAGCCGGCACCGGTGTGTCGTGGACAGGAGTACTCGGTGCCTCGGCGGCTGTTGGCTGTTCGCTGTCGGCTGTCTGCTCGGGCACTTGCGGCTTGGGGCTTGGGGCTTGGGGTTGCGGGGCAAGCGCCGCCGCTCGTGCATCTCTCTCCAGCCGTTCGATCCTCGACGCGAGCGACCCGGCATCGAGCGCCGTCTCGGGCCGTGTGAGGCGGATGAGCGTGAGTTCGAGGACGAGCCGTTCTTCCCGGCCTTGCCGGAGATGAAGGAGGGCTTCGGAGAACCGGTCGATTGCCCGCAGGACGTCGGGGGACGACACGACGCGGGACTGTCGCCGCCACTCGTCGAGGATCTCCGGAGGCTCGTCGGTGATCTCCTCGAGGTTCGGCGCATACTGCGCCAGGAAGATGCCGCGAAAGAAGCCGAGCGCATCCGCGACGAACCGACGCAGATCGGCGCCCTGGGACGCGAGCCGGGCGACGAGGCCGAGCGCGGCCGGGGCGTCTTGGGCGGCGATCGCCTCGGCGAGTTTGGTGAACGCCTCATCCTCGGCGAGGCCGAGCGCACGGGTGACGCCCTCTGAGGAGACAGTGCCATTGCCGAGCGCAGCCACCTGTTCAAGAAGGCTCAGCGAGTCCCGCACCGACCCCCGTGAGTGGGTTGCGATCATCGCGAGAGAGGCGTGGTCCGTCGAGAAGCCCTCGCGTCCGGCGATGTCGCCGAGGAACGTGATCAGCGTCTCGGATGACACCGGGTGGAAGTCGAACCGCTGCGATCGGCTCCTGATCGTGTCGAGGAGCTTGTACGGCTCGGTCGTCGCGAGGACGAAGATGACGTGCTCCGGCGGCTCCTCGAGCGTCTTGAGCAGTGCATTGCCTGCAGCGCGAGACAGCATGTGCGCCTCGTCGAGGATGTAGACGCGGTGGGCACCTTCTGCTGCTGCGACGGTCCCGACGTTGACCCGTATCTCCCGAACGTCTTCGACCTTGTTGTGCGACGCAGCATCGAGTTCGATGACGTCGAGGGACGTCCCCTCGGTGATGGCAAGACAGGAGTCACACTCGTTGCAGGGCTCGCCGTCCACCGCCCGGTTCGTGCAGTTGAGCGCCTTTGCGAGAAGGCGCGCCGACGTCGTCTTCCCGGTGCCTCTCGGCCCGGCGAAGAGGTACGCATGGGCGACCTTCGCGTCTGTGACTTCGTGGGAGAGCGTCCCGACGACGTGGTCCTGACCGATGACCTCGTCGAACCGTTGCGGGCGATACTTGCGGTAAAGGGCCTGGTAGGTCGACATCGAGTCAGAGAGTAGCGAGCCGCCGGTTCCCAGTCCGCGGCCCAAGTCCTGCCTACTGAGTACTCTCTGGGTCATGTCACAGCGAATGCCCAAAGACATGCGCCAGCTCATGGCCCAGGCGCAGCAGATGCAGGCGCAGCTCCAGGCGACGCAGGAGGAGCTGGCGACCAAGACCTACGAGGGCACTGCCGGTGGCGGGGTCGTGAAGGCTGTCGTTCGCGGATCGGGTGAGCTCGTATCGGTCGACTTCGACCCGGCGGTCCTCGATCCCGACGATCCCGAGATGGCAGGTGATCTCGTTGTCGCCGCCGTGAACCAGGCTCTTGCGGCAGCGTCCAACGACGCGGCTGACTCGATGGGTGGCCTCGCAGGTGGGATGGATCTGGGCGGTCTCCTCGGCTGATGTTTGAGCCCCCGGTCCAACGCCTCGTCGACGAGCTCGCGCGCCTGCCCGGTGTGGGGCAGAAGAGCGCGCAGCGTCTCGCCTTTCACCTGTTGAACGCTGAAGAAGCCGATGCCGTACGACTCGCTGATGCGATTACTTCGATGCGGCGCGAGGTTCGGCTTTGTTCACGCTGCTTCAACGTGACGTCCGAAGAGGAGTGCTCGATCTGTAGGGACTTGCGTCGGGACCCAAGCGTGATTTGCGTCATCGAGCGTGCCCAGGACATACCGGTGATCGAGAAGACGGGGGAGTTCGCCGGCCGCTATCACGTGCTCGGTGGAGCGATCTCGCCGATCGAAGGGATTGGGCCGGATCAGCTGAGGGCAAGAGAGCTCCTTGATCGGATCGACGCGGAGAACGTGGCCGAAGTCATCGTCGCGTCGAATCCGACGCTCGAGGGGGACGCAACCGCGATGTTCCTCGCCCGGATGCTGAAGCCCCTCGGCGTCAAGGTGACGAGACTCGCGTCGGGTCTCCCCGTCGGTGGCGATCTCGACTACGCCGACGAGATCACACTCGGTCGCGCACTGTCGGGCCGAAAAGAGCTGTAGCTCACAGCTCACAACTGCGTGCAGTCAATCGCGACGAGAGGCGAGCAGCGCCCCGGCGATGACGAGCGCGGTGCCGATGAGAGCGAGAGACGTCACTTCGTCGTTGAGGAACAGGACGCCGAGGACGACCGCGACGACAGGGATCACATAGGTGATGAACGAAGCCCGCGTCGAACCGACCCGGCCAACGAGACTCCCCATGATGACGAAGGCGATGCCCGTGCCGACGACGCCGGCGACGGCAATGGCGAGGAACGGCCCCCATTCGAACGTGCTCTCGGGGATGCCGATGAGCCCGAACGGGGCCGTCCACACGGTGGCCAGAGCCAGTATTCGCGCGATCACCGGGATCGACCCATACCGCTGCTGGATCGGAGCGGCCACATTCACGGCGAGTCCGTAGCAAGCCGTTGCGAGCACGACGAGTGCCACGCCGAGGGCCTCGGAGCGGCCTTCTCCGATCGACGGCAAGCTGATGGCGATGATGCCGACGAACCCGATGATGAGTCCTGCGATGGTCTTCCACGCGGGCAGGCGGCCCAGCATCCCAACGGCGATGAGGGCGGCGAAGATCGGCATTGCGCCGTTGAGCATTCCCGTGACGGCGGAGTTGATGTGTTGCTGGGCGATCGGGAAGAGCGTGAACGGGATCGCCACCCAGACGAACGAGAGCGCAACGAGTCGTGGCCAGTCGACACGGGCGATCCGAGTCGTCCTCGCCTGAGGCGTCATCCAAAGCGCTCCGGCGCCGAGGCCGACGCGCAGCAGCGTGATCAGGCCCGGTTCGATTGCTTCGAGACCGATCGCCATGAGCAGGAACGACGAGCCCCATATGAGCGAGATCGACACGAACAAGGCCCAGTCGCGGGGTGTGAAGTCACCCCGGTTCAGGCCTTCGGATGTCGTCAGGAGGCGGCGTGCGCCGCTGGGCGTGCTCACAACGAGAAGAACCTCGCGGTTGCCGATACCGATTCGCGAGACGACAGTAGGCGGAACCGCGACCCACGGGACGCCCGGAAGGCCCTCTCCCTCGAGGTCACCGGCTCGCTGTGTCGCTCTCGAGTTCTGCCGGGGGTTCGGTGCCGGGAATGGGAGAGCTCGCTTCAACGGCTTGAGCCGCGTGGATCGACGAGACCGTGACACGCGTCATGGCCACATACCCCGCCCAGATGAGGACGATGCCGATCAGTTCTGTCACATAGAGCACCTCGACGCGACCGAGCCTGGCGAACGAACCGCCGATGCCCGGAAGGATCGCCCCGACGGCGATGAGGACGTTCCCGAGAACTCGCGACCCGGGACGGTCCGAGCGGCGCCAGTACATCCACGCCGACCAGGCAGCCCCGCCGGCGAGGAAGACGAGGGCATACGTGTTGACGAGCGGCGAGAAGGCGCGCACCCACTGCCACTCCATCACGTCTCCGGACAGGCGGTGCTCATCGATGAGTCCGGGAACGATCGGCGTCAGG
>JBDLHX010000030.1:0-25060 GCA_039715165.1 Actinomycetota bacterium | reverse complement strand
TTCCTCCCGGCGCTCGACGGGATGTTCGACGAGTTCTGGGACAGCCCGGACGATGGCGACGACCTGCCCGACGGAGCCGACGAATTCACCGACGCACAACTCAACGGTCTGGTCGACCTGCTCGCTTGGGCGAGCGTGGAGTTCGGCGTCGACCCCGCAGACATCACCGGGCATCGGGATCACGCAGCGACCGCTTGCCCCGGCTCGGTCGTCTATGCACTCATCGAATCCGGCGAGATTGCCCGGCTCGTCGCGGAGCGTATCGAGGCTGTCGACTTCGAACTTACCTACGTCCAGGAGTAGAGGCCTCAGCCCTCGATCGGGGTCACCGTGAATCGGCCCTCTTCAGAGACGACCACGACCCGCTCATGGGCCGTGACACCGAGCGTGGCGATCACGTCGTCGAGGGTCTCGACGTCCATCGGTTCGCCTGCTGTGCGCAACGCCTGCACATGAGCCTTGGTGCCGGACGCCACTGTCGCAATGTCGGCGTCGCTGCCAACGACGATGACCTCACGCAACACCGCGACGACCTCCTTGGGCGTGATCGAGCGATCCTCGCGGAATACTGCGAAGTGGTACCAGGCGACGGCTCCGGACGTGACGATGAGCGCCACCGGGACCGCGATCGAGCTGATCGTTGCGGCACCGACGGTGGCTTCCAGGAGATCCTCGACGGCGATGAAGATCAGGACGATGAGCGAGATCACCGCTACGAGGCTCGTCGCGCCGAACAGCACGAAGAGGTAGATGCGCCGGGTGACAGACGCGACCTCCTCGCCCGGTTCGGAGGCACGGAAGTGACGGACCGTCGACCAGTGACGCCACCACAGTGGGACGCCGATGATCAGAAGCATGATGCCTGCGGCGCTGGTGCTCCCTCTGGAGCCCACGGTGGTCGCGTTGCCGATCGCGTCGAGCGCGACCGTGATGAGCGTCCCGAGTCCGCTCGCGGCGACGATCAGTCCCGCGCCGGAGAGCAGGTAGTCGTAGACACGGTGAACCTCGGTACGAGCCTCGCCGGCACGGCTGCCGAGGACGACTCGGTGGTAGCCCCACGACCCTGCCCCAACGACAAGAGCAGCCACCGCACCCGGAACGAAGGCGAAGTGGGATGCCGCCGATGTCGATCCGACGTCACCAATGAACCAGTCGAGGAAGCCGTAGACGAGCGTCCCCGTCCCGACCACGAACGTGATGACGCCGCCGAGGACGCCGAACAGCAGCACGTAAATGAGCCACGGCACCGAGCGATCCGTCTTTCTGGCGTGGCCGATCCAGTAGAACAGCCACGCGAGAGCGCCGATGACGAAGAGCACGAGACCCCGGACCAGGGTCTCGACGCCTGCGTCCACGGCGGTAACCGAGAACACGGCGTCGTAGATCTCGCCGAGCGCCGCCCCGATCGCTACGCCGGCACCGATGCCGAGAGGCACGAGACCGACGGCTGATCCGGCGAGGAGATGGAATTGCATCCGGCTCTCTTCGGCGCGCTGTCCGGCGACCCACCAGTGGCCGAACCAAACCCCGCCCCACACGATCATCGAGACGAGTGCCGTGCGGTCGACGTTCCCCTCGGCGAGCAACTCGCCGACGAACGCCACGGTGAACGACATCACGAAGATCAGCGATCCGACGAGCGCGATCGTGAGGTACCCGAGCCAGCCGAACGACCGAGCCTCCCGGGGCTCGCGGACGAGCTGGCGCCGCGTGTAGAGGGCGAGTCCGCCATAGACCGGGATCCCGACGACGACGAAGGCGATCGAGCGGGCGATCGCAGAGGTGTCACGGGTCACGGCCGATCCGGCGGACGCAACGGCGTCGATGATCCCGATCACGCCGAACGCTGCGATGGCGAGCATCACGAGCATGATCAGGTACTGGAAGAAGCGTCTGATGGAGACGCCGGAGCCCTCCGTCGACGAAGCGCCCTTCTTCGTGACGAGCTTCACGACGAACACGATGAGCCCGACGAACACGCCGAGCTGAACGAGTGACATGAGGATTGCGAACGCGACTTCCATCATGGTTCCCACCTCCTACGGACAGATTCTGTCGAGAGGCCAGGGTGTCCGTGTTATCAGCCACCCGTCGCCGCTCCGGGTCATGTAGAGCATCTCATCGAACGTGTCCGACCCGCCGAATGGGCCCCCGCCCCAGGTCTCGGTGATGACGATGTCAACTCTCGCCTCGTCGCCGTCGATCTCAGTGTTCGCGATGACGATGTGGGCGTTGTCGGGCATGACATGAACGAGGTCACGCATGTAGCAGTCGTGGAGCAGATCCTCCTCGACGTAGGTGAGCGCCAAGTCCTCGTCTGCGTCGAGGAGCGCCTGGTAGAACGCCTGGACGGTTCCTTCCGGTGTCGCCGGGTCAAAGACCGGTGGTGGCTGGATGGCGACCACGATGGCGACCGCGACGAGGATGACCGTCACGGCTGCGATGACGACCAAGACGATGCGGCTATGCCGATCCATCTCCATGCCTCCTCCCCACATCGTCCGTCCGCGAAGTGCCCGTGTCTATAGGGTTCCGCCCTGATTCGTTCTTCGTCATGTCTCCGATCGGCTCCAACCTTCGGCGTGGCGCTGATGCTTCGGAGCATCGAAGTCGGTCTGATTGAGGAGCGCGTCGAGATCGTCGATCTCCAAGAACGGACCGTAGTCGCGGAACGCAGAGCCGGACGGCACCGTGAACCTCCCGTCGGGGAAGACCATGGCGTAGAGCTTGTCGAGCGTCTCGTGGCCGAGCCAGTTGATCCGGTAGTCGTGGGACTCCGCCTCGACACGCTCCCGCAGCGCGGAGAACTCGGCGTTGCTCACCACCAGGTCGTCCCACGCCACGTCCGGGTCCATCGAGCGGGGGAACGCCTGGAAGACGTTGTAGAAGAGCCGCCCCGGCAGCCGGGGTGCACGCTCGTCGAGGAGTCGGGCGATGTTCGCAACGTCATCGATGTTGAATCGGGTCACCGGTGTCGCCACCTTCACATCGATTCCAGGGTGTGACTCGAGGAGGTCAAGCGCCTCCATCACCGCAGCGAAGTGGCCCTCCTTCTTCGTCCGGCTCGACACCTCTTCGGTCGAACCATCGAGGGGGAGCGAGATGAGAGCGATGTGTTCGCCGTAGGACTCGAGGAAAGATGCAGTGAGCTTGTCACCGGTTGTCGACACCGCCACCTCGAGTTCGATGGTCGCTGCGTGCTCGATCAGCGTGCCGATGTCTTCGCGCTGGAGCGGATCCCCGCCGGTGAAGACGATCCGCCGGGCGCCGCCTGAGGCGATCTTCGAGATGATCGCGAGCGCCGTGTCGGTATCCACGGCGGGGATGTCCATCGGGCCCCAGCAGTAGGGGCATTCCTGACTGCATTCGGACGTGACGTGGAAGTCGAACGTAGCGACCTCGGCCATCGTGGTGTCCTCCGCTTGCTACTCCTCGGGAGTCTCGGGGTCGTCGGACTCCGGGGCGTCAACCGGATCCTGGGGCTCTTCCTCGACGGCTTCGACCTCGGCCGGTTCGGCCTCGCCGCCCTGATAGGCGCTCTTCGCCTTCTCAACACCTTCTTCGATGGCTGCCGACGCAGATGTGCCGGCGGCCTTCGTCTTCTCCCACGCTTCCTTGCGGACGTCGGCCGTGCCGTCCCAGGCTTCCCCGGCAGCCTTCGTGGCCTTGTCGACGGTCTCCGAGAGCTTGTCCATCCAGCTCTTCTTCTCGGTCATCACGATCCTCCTTGGCCCGGTACGCAGGACGATACTCACGCCGGATCACGCCTCAGACGAGCCCGAGGAGATTCCAGATCTGTGTCACGACGAGGACGAGGATCACTATCCCGGCGAAGTCCAGGATGATGCCCTTGCGGAAGATCTGGCCCGCCGTGTACAGCTTGGTTGCGTAGGCGATCATCGTCGGTGGTGTCCCAACGACGAGAGCGAAGTCGACAGACGACGCGATCGCGACGACGAGCACCATGGCGGTCGAGCTGACGCCGAGGACGCCGGCGAGCGGGATCGCGAGGGGGATGAGGATGGCTGCCGACGCGGTGTTCGACGCCACGGTCGTCAGCAGCAGCGTGAGCATCGCGACGGCGAGCATGGCGAACACGGTGGGAACGCCGGCGAGTCCTGTGAGCCTCGTCGCCAGGTAGTCCGATGTGCCGGTGCGCACGAGGAACAGTCCGAGCGTCAGGCCGCCGCCGAAGGTGAGCAGCGACGGCCACGAGATGCGCCCGAGGTCCTCCGGCAGGAGCTTGCCGAGAACGAAGAGAGCGATCGCTCCCGCCAGAGCGACGATCCCGGCGTGCACACCGTGGAACGTCTGGGTGAGCCACCCGAGTGTCACGATCACGAAGACTCCGAGCACGACGAGCTGGTCCCGGTCGGGGGCACCGAGTTTGTGTCGTTCCTCTTCGGCGACTCGCCGGGCGTGTTCGAAATGATCCCGGTGGACGCGGATGCGACTGCTCTTCCATAGGAACACGGTCATCACCGGGAGGAACAGCACGACCATCGGCAAACCGAACGCGAACCACTCGACGAACGAGATCGACCGGTCACCGAAGCCACCGAGAAACTCGATGGCGAGCTGGTTCGCCGGCGTGCCGATGGCGCTCCCGACGCCACCGATCGTCGCCGCATAGGCGATGCCGAGAATGAGGGCCTTGCGGAACATCTCCTCGTGTAGCGGTGTGGTCACTGCGATCGCGATTGGGACGAGTACCGCTGTGGCCGCCGTGTTCGACATGAACATGGACAAGACGGCGGTGAGCCCGATCATCGCAGCGAAGAGTGTCACCGGGTTCCTGCCCGAGCGCGCCGTCATCGACACGGCGATGTAGTGATCCAGCTCGCAGCGATGCATCGCCTCAGCCATGAGGAAGCCGGCGAAGAAGAGCACGATGATCGGATTGAAGAACGGTGTTGTGGCGTCCGTCGCTCCGGCAATGCCACTGATGACGAGCACGACGGGGATCAACAACGACGTGACGAAGAGCGGCAGGGCCTCGGTCACCCACAGGACCACGACGAAGCCGAGCAGTCCGAGAACTACGGCAGCGTCCTGCGGAGGACGGCGCAGCGCATCGAGGCGTTGCTCGGCGGGATCCCAGCGCATGATCGGGATGAGCTCGTCTCGGCCGTCGGACAGGACGACCCTGAGCGTGGCGCTGGCAGCGCTGAGCTGAATCGGCTCGCCACCGTCCATCGCAGTGATCGAGGCGCCAACCGGTCGGTCGATGGGGATGCCGTTCGGGAAGTCGAGCATCACCTCGATCCCATTCGCAGTGCCGCTCAGAGACACGGGCGTCTCGCTGCCCACGTCGACCGGATCGTCGATCACGAGCGTTCCCAGGTACTCGAGTGTCGTGCGGCCCCGGCCCGTCTCCCAGTCGTCCGGCGCGAGCATCGACAGTGCGACCGCGGCGATGATGGCGAGTGCGACAAGCGCCAGTCTTCGCCGTGCCGACGACTGGCCGCTGCTGATCGCGTCTGGGTCCGCGCCGGTCACACCACCAATTGTCGCGAAACCACCGCCCCGCGGGGCTCCTACGCGTCCGGGTGTCCCACGGGGACGATGTAGAGCGGTCGGTGATCATCGGGAAGGCCCAGAACACGGTGCACGCCGTCGTCGTCGAATGCCCCGACCGGCACGCCGCCGAGGCCGAGAGCCGTTGCTTCGAGGAGAAGGTTCTGCGCCGCGTGGCCGACTTCGAGGATCACGTACCGCTCAGCCCGGCTTCCGTACTTGCCCGCCGTGCGCTCGTACACGGCGGTGAAGACGAACACGACCGGTGCGGTGGCGACGTGGTCCTGGCCGAGCGCTGCATTGGAGAGTTCGGAGCGAAGGTCGTCGCTCCCGATCTTCACCATGGCGTGCTCATCTGGCTGATACCGGAAGAGGCCGTCACCGGTGGCGACGTACAGTTCGAGGGGGTAGGTGGCACCGGCCGACGGTGCCGTGCGGGCTCCCGTTGGGCGGGTGATGCCTTGCGCGGCCCAGAGCAGATTCGAGAGCTCTCCGTTGGAGAGTGTTGCGTCGGTGTACTCGCGAACGGAGCGCCGCAGCGCCAGCGCCTCGTCGAGGCTCATGTCACTCGGCAGGGGGTCGGGGAGTGGGATCGATTCGACGGACACCGGCACCTCCACGTCGCTGTTGGTTGTGCACCCGGTGAGGCACGCCGTCGCTACGACAACGACGAACACACCAACGGAACACGGCGGACGCCGTGACGATCGCATGGCTTCTCCCGGTGCTCTCCTCAGTTGTACGTCGAATGAGCGCCGAGCGCAATAGGCGAAGGCTCTTCACCGACCGAAGGTCTTCCATCGCTGCTCGAGATGCCATACGTTGACGCCATGTCTCGGAGTGTCGACGCGAGTCCCCCTCGTACGTGCAGCATCTATATGCAGCAGAAAGATGATGCGCTATGATGCATCACATGCGCAAGACCGCAACATTTCGTAATGAGGTACTCGCTGCATCCGCCGCGGTCGCCGTTGACCCCGCTCACCGCCAGGCCCTTGAAGAGCTCCTCGGTGAGGCCGTTGCGCAGAGCGAATCGGCGCGCCTCGACCAACTCGCAGGCCTGGGGGCCTTGATGGTCGAAAGGGCAGCGAAGGAAAAGGCGTACGCCGATCTTTCTCGGAGCCTGAACGGTGAGCCGTCGCCCGAGTATCGGCAACCCGCCATGGGTGCCCCGATTGAAGGGGAGACGGAGGAGGATCTCATCCGGCTCTTCGAGGCGCTGAGCTCGTGAAGACCGTCAATCGCGGCGAGGTGTGGTGGGTTGAGACCGACTACGGAGAGAAGCCCTACGTGGTCGTGTCGAATATGCACCGCAACCGCCATCTCGAGACGGTGCTCGCCGCTCGGGTCACGACATCGACCAACCCACCCGACATCGACAGCATCGTCCCGATCGAACACCACGGGACGGTTGTCGGGCGCGTCCTGTGCGACGAGATCGTTCTCGTCTCGAAGCGCGACCTCAAACGCCGGGCATCGAACGCCTTTGCGCCGCGGCAGATGCAGCGTGTATGCGATGGACTGAACGCGGCACTCGGTTGCTGCTGAGAGGCGCATCTCAGTCCGGTGCAGCGCGGATTGGGCGCGTCGATCTCATCGGGCTTACGCTGGCTCCATGGCCTGGCACGAAGGACCACTCGCAGCATTCGACCTCGAAGCCACCGGGGTCGATCCCCACACCGCACACATCATCGAGGTCGGGTTGATACGGAGCGAGGCCGATGGATCGTCGACGCCGCTTGTCTCCCGGCTCATCAATCCGGGCGTGCCCATCCCCACCGAAGTGACACAACTCACCGGGATCAGCGCAGACGACCTGGCGGAGAGCGGCGGCGACCCGCGTGAGGTGCTTGCGGAGACCAGGGCAGCCATTGGTTCGCTCGTCGACGAGGGTGTTCCGATCGTCGTCTACAACGCTCCCTACGACTGGCCGCTGTTGACCGCCGAACTCGCCCGTCACGGCCTCGACCCTTTGCCTGGCGTTCCGCCGGCGATCCTCATCGACCCGCTCGTGCTCGACCGGCACGTCGACCGGTACCGGAAGGGGAAGCGCACGCTTGGAACGGTCGCCGACCACTACGGGGTACGGCTCGACGATGCACACCGGGCCGCCGGGGACGCTGCCGCGACGGTGGACGTAGCCAGGGCAATCGGGAGGAAGTACGCGAAGATTCGGATTGCCGGCGTCGAGCTTGTCACGCTCCAGATCAAGGCTCATGCCGAGTGGCGGGATTCGCTGAACGAGTACCTCGCAAAGGTCAATCCGTCACGTCGCCCGATCACCGAGGGTTGGCCGACCGGCTGACCCGGTACTTCCGGTCGTTTGTGCCGAGAACCACAACAGTTGTGGTCGTAGGCACAAACGATGATCTGGGACACGCCTGCGCTATCGTCGGCGACCGAACCGTCCAACCGTAGGGAGTGGCCATGACCGATCCAGGACCGTACGAGCCGAGCGCGGCCCCAGCCGGGGACAAGGGTGCGGAGCTCATGCCGCGATTCCTCGCGCGACTCATCGACTCGATCATCGTCATGGTGGCCATGCTCCCGATCGTCACGATCGCCGGCATCGGGATGGGATTCGGCAGCATCACGTTCGGCATTCTGTCGGCGGTGCTGGTCGTCGCCTATTTCGCGCTCATGGAGACGTACCAGGGTCAGACCCTCGGCAAGATGCTGCTCAAGCTCAAGACCGTGGCCCCCGACGGCGGGAAGCCGTCCCTCGAGGCGGCGATCAAGCGCAACGCCTGGTATCTGCTGGGGATCGTCCCCTTCATCGGCGGGCTTGCCCAACTTGCCGTCGTGATCTACATCGCCGTGACGATCAGCCAGTCCGCGATGAACCTCGGATGGCACGACACATTCGCCGGGACGAAGGTGGTCGCGGTCACGGCATAGCCGCACCCACCTGTCGCGCGTGTTTAGGTGTGTCCTGAGGCGTTACGTAGACACGCGCGACGAATAGGCGGCGGCTGGGACGGGTCCCGGCGCCGGGAACGCTGGGGGGTAGAGGCTTAGTCGCTCGCTTCGTGCTTGAACGACAGCTTCACCTTGGTGCGGTATGCCGCGACGGTGCCGTCGTCTGCGAGTTGCAGATCGAGGTCCGTCACCTCGGCGATGCGCAGGTCGCGAAGCGACGCGCCGGCGGTCTCGATGGCGATCTTCGCCGCTTCCTCCCAGGACGTCTCACTCGTCCCGACGAGTTCGACGATCTTGTATACGGATCCCATGCAACCTCCCGATCGGGTCCTCGTTCGAGCCTACGCGCTGTAACGAAGGTCCTGTCACGGATGGATTTCGCGACCTCGATCGGTCACGCGGGCCGGTAGAACCGGCGCACGAGCAGCGTGATCCATGTGAGTAACGAGATCGCGGCGAGTACGTGGAGGGGCCAGACGACGACCATGCCCCGCGTGCCCAGGTACCAAGCTACTCCGGGGAGCACCAGAGCGATCGTCACGAGCAACAACGGCCACCGTTTGCGGATGCCGATGATGAACCACCACACGGCGCCGATGAGCACGGCGCCGATGACGATCATCTCAGTCCACCACTTCTCAAGGAACCCGCCGACCGGTCCCTCGAATCCGCCCGACGGGATGCTCTGTTTGGCGATCACGGCCGACGGCTGGAGCCATCCGAGGTCTGTCGGGCACGGCCTGATCCATCCGGCCATCCACCGCCACTCGCTCTTTCCCGGGTAGTCGGTTCGCTGGCCCACTCGCACACCCAGGTGCAAGTGAGCGACGAGGGGCTCGTCGCGGCTGCCGCCGTTCTCCCACTCGTCGCCGAGGTATCCGATGAGGTCCCCCTTGGCGACGGAACCCGGATCCGCGTTCCACCGGCTCGGGCTGAGGTGCCCGTACAGCGAATAGATGTTCATCTCGGGGTGGTCGACGATCACGAGCCAGCCGTAGCCGCCCATCGTGCCGGAGAAGCTGATCTCGCCATCGGCCATCGCGTAGACGGGCGTGCCGGGCGGGCGCCAGAAGTCCTCGGCGGCGTGGTGCATGCTCGCTTCGGGCCAGCTGTGCTCGCAGAAGTCCGCTTCGCGTGCATGGACTTCAACGATGTCGAGCGGGTATCGGAACGGCAGCGAGTGGTCGTCGGGGTCGACGTTGGAGAGGTCGACGCGGGTAGCCGTAGGACACTCTGTCGGTGTCGCGCTGGCGCAAGCGGCGAGTAGGAGGACGGCGATCACCGACAAGGCGAGGATGCGGACCGGGTGCCTGTCTTTCGTGGCGCTCACTCGGTCTCGGCGTCTCGCGGCGGGAGCTTGGCCAGGTCGTCGCGGATCCTCCATCGTTCCCAGAAGTATCCGATCGCGGCGCCGGCGACCGCGCCGATCAGGAGGAACCATCCGCTGCGAGTGACGGCGGCTGCGATGGCTCCGAGTGCCAGGCCGGCGAAGGCGCCGACGCGTAGGCCGCTGAGAGCGTCGTAGACCTGACGGCCTGGGGGGAGTCGCTTGTCGTTCATCGCTTCAATGCTCGACCGAAGCAGGCGAAGTGGCTAGAGCCAAACGACCCGCCCCATCGCGTACCCAGGGTTGCAGTCCCCGTATGCGGCGCCACCAGCCCGCGGAATGGTCAGGCGGCGAGGTCTTCGACGCCCTCGCGGGGAAGCAATGCCGGGATGACGACCAGCGTCGTCAACGCCGCTGTTGTCATCGATACCCACATGATCATCGAGACCTGGCCATGGATCTTCAGAGGTGACAGCCACAGGGCGGTGAGCGCTACGGCGATGCCGAGCGCGTTCGCGATGATCGGCCGACCGGCCTTGTCGATGGCACGCAACACATACCCCGGGCCGTTCGCTCGCGCGTGGTCGATGGCCGCGACGTAGTGGATCGCGTAGTCGATGCCGACACCGAGCACGATCGACGACACGACCGCCGTCAGCAGGTGCAGCTGGATCCCCGACAGGGCGATGAACGCAAGCAGTGCCGCGAGCGTCAGCGTGATCGGGACGAGCGATACGAGTGTCTGACGGAGCCGGCGATACGAGAGGCCGAGCATGATCGTGACGAGGATGTACGCCACGATGAGCGACGTCGCTTGAGCCCGGAGCACGAGCCGGGCGATCTCATCCCAGACGATGGGCATCCCGGTCAGAACCGTGATGGTCTCCGACTCGTCGGCGTAGGAGCGCCACGCCTCGAGGTCCTCGGTCTCGAAATCCGACGGCAGCAGCACGAAGCGCAGTCCGTCCGATGAGATCATCTTCCCCATCGGCATCTCGATACCCCCGGCCATCACTTCCTTCGCCTCGTCGGGGGTGACGGAGTCGGCGAGACTCGCAACCGAGAACACGGTTCGGACGCCGGGCATCGCCTCGAGGTCGTCGGTCGCCTGGTTGGCGGCCTCGATCGAGCCTTCCGGGTTCGACCAGTCGAACGCGAACTCGCCGGTCAGCGGTGTCGCCCCACCGAACAGCTCCTCGGTCTTCTCGAACGCGAGCCGCACCGGATCGTCGTCCTTGAAGAAGAACAATTGGTCGGGGTTCACGGCAAGCTGTGGCAGCCCCCAGGCAGCGAAGGCGATCACGACAATGGTGATTGCGACGGCGGGAATCCTCGTTCGCACCATCCGCTTCACCGCCCGAGCGACCGGCGGACCGAGGAGCGCCTTCGTGTGCTTCGGCGTGATCGCGAGATGGCCGATTACGGCGGGCAGTGAGAAGAACGAGGCGATGCCGGCGAACGTGATGCCGATCGCGGCGAACAGGCCCAACTGCTGGATCGGATGGACATCCGTCGCGAGGAGCGACAGGAAGCCCGCCGCCGTCGAGACGGTCGTAAGGATCATCGGTACGCCGACTTCAGACAGAGCAGACCGCACCCGCTCGACCGGATCGTCCGTCACAGCGGCCTGCTCCTGGAAGTGAGTGACGAAGTGGAGGCCGTCGGCCGAGCCCATCACGATTACGAAGATCGGGACGATCACCGTCACGATGTCGACGTCGTTGCCGAGCCCGAAGATCAGTCCGAACGTCCAGAGCGAGCCGAGGAACGCCGGGACGATCGACAGCACGGAGAGCCGAATATCGCCGATGTTCGCGAAGAAGACAAGGACGAGGAGTGCAATGACGACGGGCGGAATGACGAGGAGGAACCAAGTCAGCAGATCGAGCACCTCGGCGAACACGACGGGGTTCCCGGAGTAGGCGAGATCGAGCACCGGGTGGGTCACGTCGATGACCCGGCGTGCCGTCATGGTTGCGTCACCGCTCGCAGAGACAAGGAGCATCGTGTGCCGGCCGTCCTCGCTGACGAGGAGGGACGACGTCGGGTTCTGTTCCAGGAGGCCGGCGACCATGGCGTCGGGTGCCGAGCGAATCGAGTCTGCGTCGAGCGGTGCGCCCGTCATCGGGTTCGTACTCGGCACCACCGAGGAGACGCTCGCGACCCCCTCCACCGCAGCGAGAGCATCACGTACCTCGGCGATCATCGCGACGTTCGCGGACGTGTCGAATCGTTCGCCCTCAGGGAGCGACGCCACCACGTTGATCGGATCCGTGGCCTCGTACTTCTCCTGGAGCTCCATGAACTCACGGCCGGTCTCGTTGCCTTCGAAGAGGAACGACGTGACATCGGCGTTGAAGCTCATCCGGAACAGCATGAGCAGGGAGACGATGGTGACGAGCGCCGTGAGGGCGAGGACAACCTTCGACCGGTGGACGATGAAGCGGGCAACGCGGTCCATGCGGTCCATTCAACACGGTCCGGTCCGAAGGGCGGGAATCCTCGGCCCACCCCGAGCTTCTTGCGTAGCTACCGGCGGCGGGCCAAGGCCGATAGCTACGCAAGAACGAGAAGGGGAGGGGGTTGCGGGGCGACGGGCGATGACGCACCATGGCGTCATGAGCGATCCCGCCCTCGACTGGCTGATCGACGGCGACCCGGCGATTCGGTGGCAGGTCGAACGCGACCTCCTCGATCAACCGACTGGGGTTTGGGGCCGGACCCGGGCCGAGGTGGCCGCGACCGGGTGGGGGAAGCAGCTCCTCGACCGTCAGGACGACGGCGGTACCTGGGGAGGCGGCATCTACGGGCCGAAGTGGACCTCGACCACCTACACCTTGGTTCTGCTTCGTAGGCTCGGCATGGCGCCATCCAACAAGCAAGCGATCACCGGGATCCAACGGATCTTCGACGCCTCGCGTCTAGTGAACGGAGGCATCTCGCTATGGAAGGGCCACGAGAACGCCGAGAAGTGCGTCAACGGAATGATCCTCGCGGTCGCCGCCTACTTCGACGCTGATGATCCGAGAATCGAATCGATCGCCGAGTACCTCATCTCCGATCCGATGGCGGACGGTGGGTGGAACTGTCGGGACTTCCAGGGAGCGACGCACTCGTCATTCCACACGACGATCTCGGTGCTCGAGGGCCTGCTCGAGTGGAAGCGCCGGACGGGGAGCGATGCGGCGGACGAAGCGATCGCCCGCGGCCACGAGTTCATGCTCGATCACCGCATGTACCGGTCGCACCGCACCGGCGAGGTGATCAACAACAAGTGGCTGACGCCACACTTCCCGCCGCGCTGGCACTACGACGTACTCCGGGGTCTCGACCATCTGCAGGACGCCGGCGTCGACCGGGACTCCAGAGCAGACGACGCGGTCGAGGTTCTACAGTCGAAGCAACGCAGCGACGGTCGATGGAGGAAGGGGAGCCAGTACTCAGGAGATGTGTACTTCATCTTCGAACCCGGAAGGGTCCCCGGCCGGTGGAACACGCTGCGTGCCCTGCGCGTCCTGAAATGGTGGAGTGGTTAGCCGGTGATCGCGAGAGAGGTGAGCCAGACCGGATAGCCGCAGCTCTCGTGTCCGGCGAACGCCAGGCCGTCGGGGAGCGGCGTGTCGGCGAGTAGGCCCTCGATGCCGGCTCGCAACGCGTCCGCTGCTTGATGCGATGGGCCGAACGTCTCGAAGCACAACGTCCACGCCTGACGGTCGCCCACGGTGACGGCGGTCAGCTCCGCCTCGCAGCCGGTAGCCCCGGCGTGATCGGTGCTCGATGACTCGACGAGATACCTCCGGGTGATGATGTCCTTATGCACCGGCAAGTCGTATGTGGGGGGCGGCTCGGCGGACCGGTTGATCGGCGTGCTGGTCTTCAGCCAGGCCTCCACGCAGCCCACGAGCCCGGGTGCGAGGTCGACGTCGGGCTCAAATGCCAGACGACGCTTCTCGTCATACGACTGCGTGTAGCGCTGCTTGCTGCCGACGCCGTCGTGAGTAGCGGTGGAGTCGTATCGATCGAGCCGCTGCTCGTGGGTGCCAATCGTCCCCGACGCGGTGAACCAATCGACGACCTCACTTGGAATGGAACCTCTGCGGAACCAGCGCACTTCGCGGGTGAGCAGAATGACGGGTGTCGGATCACTGTGTTCGCTTCTGACGTCCATGCCTCTGCCCAGGAGTGGTGCGCGATCCTACGAGTTCGGATCCACCGTTGTCCACGGACTCGGGGATGCTCGGGGCCTACGGGTGAACGCCCCCCGAGAAGGCCGACCGGCGGGGAGCCTCAGTGGGCGTGACCCCGTAGAGATCGAGGATGCGGAACCGCGATGCATTGAGGCGGGACACGATCACCTCGCAGAAGCGCTTCATGAGCTCGTAGCCGAGCGGCCGGTCACTCTCCATGGCTTGCCTCAACTGCTTGGCGTCGATACGCAAGGCAGTCACCTGGGTCAGCGCCATCGCATCGAAGCTCCACCGATGCGGCGGTACCAACCAGGACCATCCGACGATCTCGCCGCCGTGCACAGTCTGCACGGTGCGGGTCTGTGATCCCCCGAGGAACAGCTCGAGAGCGACGTCGCCCTCTTCGATGAAGTAGCACGCGTCGGCGTCCTTGCCTTCTTCCGCGATCAAGGCGTCCGGCTCGAACGTGACGAGCTCGGCGCCGCACTCCTCGAGCTTGGTGATGTATTCATCGCTCAGCGTCGCGATGAGAGGGTGGCTCCGCAGTCTCTGGTCGAGATCCGTCATGGGCAACCTCCTAGGGGTCGTGGGTTCCCTGCGAACCGTGGGCCGGGGAGGCACCTATACGCCGTCGCGAACCCAGGGTTCGTAGCGCGCCTATGTGCGCCTGCGAGCCCTGGGTTCGTGGGGCATGTGCGAACTGTGGGCTGGAGAGACACCTATAGGCCGCTGCGAGCCCTGGGTTCGTGGGGCACATGGGGGATTGCTCCTCCGATCCGTGTTCAACGCTCGTCCGATCGCGGAAGAAGGGCATAGGGCCATTGGTAACAAATAGGGACTTAAGGCCCCATTCGCGTCGCAATTGCGGGAGCACACTCGCGGTGAGGACCAATCATGACGCCGAGCCGCACTCAGCCGGCACCCGGCATTCGCGCATGGGGTCCCGGGGTAGCCGGCGCATCGGACGATGGCGCTTCCGCAGCGTCACCGGTTGTCATCATCGGTCTCGGCAACGACATCGCATCCGACGACGGTGTCGGCATCCACGCAGCCCGCCGACTCGAGATCGAGTTCAGCGATCGCGACGACGTCGACGTCGTCGCCCTGCCGTGGGCCGGGTTCTCCCTCCTCGACGTTCTTCGCTGCCGCGAGCAAGCCGTCATCATCGATTCGCTCGTCAGCGGGACCCGACCGCCGGGGTCGATCGTCCGGCTCGGCATGGATGACCTGAGCGGCTCGGTCCGGCTCAACTCCTTCCACGACATCAACTACCCGACCGTCATGGACCTCGGCCGGCGCCTCGGATGGCAGATGCCAGACGACGTGGCGATCTTCGGCGTCGAGACCGCCGTCACCGACGAGTTCGGAGAAGCACTGACGCCCGCGGTGGCCGAAGCGGTCACCGCGGTCGTCCAGGAAGTGAAACAGTTCATCGAAGCGATGGACACCTCGACCGATGAAAGGGTGGCCGAGCCGCTATGAAGACCGTTGCAGACCCGCGCTCCGGCCCGCCGGCTCCCGGTGTGCTCACCAAGAGCGAGAAGGAGCTGAGGAAGGCCTTCCTCTCCGAGACCAACCGCATCCCGGGCGGCGGTCGCGTCGACCAGTGCATCCAGTGCGGCACCTGCACCGCCTCGTGCCCCGTCAGCTACGCGATGGATTACACGCCGAGGCAGCTCATCGCCATGTTCCGCGCCGGCGGACTCGAGGAGCTCCTCGCAAGCCGGACGATCTGGGTGTGCGCGTCCTGCTACCAGTGCACGACACGCTGCCCGGCCGAGATCCAGATCACCGATCTGTTCTATGCGTTCAGGCGAATCGCGATCGATCGCGGCATCTTCCCGAAGCGGTTCCCGTCGCATGTCTTCTCTGAGTCCTTCGTTGCGCAGGTCAAGAAGTACGGCCGCAACTACGAGACCGGGATGCTCCTCCGCTACTTCCTCCGCACGAAACCGTTCGGGCTCCTGGGGTGGAGTCACGCCGGAGTCGCCCTGGTCCGTCGCGGTCGCATTCCGATCCTCCCGGAGAAGATCGAGGGGATCGACGGCCTGCGTCGCATCATTGCGAAGGCCGAGTCCTTTGATCTCCCTCAGGAGAGCGCAGAGCGCCAGAAGGTCACCGACGCAGTCGGCTACGGCGCGATCGGGGGTGCCGCATGACGTACACCTACTACCCGGGCTGCAGCCTCCACGCCACCGGCGTCGCATACGACAAGTCCACCAAGGCCGTGTTCGAGAAGCTCGGCGTAGGACTGCAGGAACTGGAGGACTGGAACTGCTGCGGGGCGACGTCGTACACGTCGGTCAAGAAGACCGTGGCGTATGCGATCTCGGCGAGAAACCTCGCGCTTGCGGAGAAGACCGGCCATGACGTGATCGCACCGTGCAGCGCCTGCTTCTACGTGCTGAACAAGACGAAGACCAGGATGACTGAGCAGCCTGAGCTGCGGGAGCAGGTCAACGCGTCGCTGGCCGAGGCCGGTCTCGAGGCAAAGATGACCGTCCCGGTGCGTAAGCCGCTCGAGGTGCTGATCAACGACATCGGCCTCGACACGATCGCCTCGCTCCAGACCCACTCGATCTCCGACTTCCGGCCCGCCTGCTACTACGGGTGCCAGATCGTTCGACCGTATGGGGCGATCGACGAGGACCCAGAGAACCCGGTCTCGATGGAGCGACTCTTCGAGGCGCTCGGGGCCGAATGCGTCGACTATCCGCCGAAGGTTCGCTGCTGCGGCGGCATGCTGATCGCGACGTTCGAAGAAGTCGCGACGCAGCTGTGCGAGGACCTCGTTGATTGGGCGGTCGAGCGGGGCGCCAACTGCATCGTGACCGTCTGTCCCCTATGTCAGGCGAATCTCGACCTGCTCAATCTGAGCGGCAACGGGACACGCACGAAGATCCCGATCCTCTACTTCACGCAGCTCATCGGGCTCGCCCTCGGGTCCTCACCGGAAGAGGTCGGGCTGGAGCACGGCCTCGTACCCGTCAACGTCGAGGCGCCGCGCCTGGTGGCGGAAGCAGGAACGGCACCTGCCACAGCTCGAGGGGGTGCGGCATGACGGCGACCGATGAAGCCCGGATCGGCGTCTACGTCTGCCACTGCGGCTTCAACATCGCCGCGACCGTGGACGTCGAAGCGGTCCGTGATATCGCTGCCGGGCAACCCGGCGTCGTGATGGCTCGCGACTACGAGTTCATGTGCTCGAACGCCGGCCAGGACCTCATCAAGCGCGACATCGAGGAGAACGGCGTCAATCGGGTCGTCGTCGCCGCGTGCAGCCCGCTCATGCACGAGCCGACGTTCCGTGCCGCCGGCGAGGAAGCCGGGCTCAACCCGTATCTCGTCCACATCGCCAACATCCGGGAGCAGTGCGCCTGGGTCCACCAGAACCGCGTCGCTGCCACCGCCAAGGCCGAGTCGCTCGTGAACGGAGCGGTCGCACGCGTCGCCCTCCATGAGCCGCTCGAGGCGACGTACGCCGACGTCAACCCAACGACGCTCGTCGTGGGTGGCGGCATCGCCGGCATCCAGGCCGCCCTCGACATCTCCGACGCCGGCAACGAGGTCTACGTGGTCGAGCGGCAGTCGACGATCGGCGGGATGATGGCCCGCTTCGACAAGACATTCCCGACGCTGGACTGCGCAGCCTGCATCCTCACGCCGAAGATGGTCTCCGCCGACCGACGCGACAACATCCACCTCGTTACCAACGCGGAGGTCGAGGCGGTTGACGGGTTCGTCGGCAACTTCACGGTGCGGGTGCGTGAGAAGGCGCGCTTCGTCACGGTCGATTGCACGTCGTGCGGTGAGTGCGTGACGGTGTGCCCCGTCACGGTCCCCGACCCATTCGACGAGTACATGTCGACCCGCACCGCGATCCACAAGGCGTTCCCTCAGGCGATCCCGTCCACGTACACGATCGACCGGCAGGGCAAGCCGCCGTGCATGGAGGCCTGCCCGATCCATCAGAACGCCGCCGGGTACGTCTCGCTCATCGCAGAGGGCCGGTTCGCCGAGGCGGCGAAGCTCATCAGGCGCCAGAACCCGCTCCCGTTCATCTGCGGGAGGGTCTGCTACTCGCCATGTGAAGACGCATGCAGCCGCACGCTCGTTGAAGAGCCGGTCGCGATCCGCTCCCTCAAGCGCTTCGCCATGGACTGGGAGCGTGAGCACGAGCCGGAGCCCGTGCCCGAGGCGCCCGAGCACGACTATTCGGAGAAGGTCGCCGTGGTCGGATCCGGGCCTGCAGGCCTCACGTGCGCCTTCGACCTGGCGAAGGAGGGGTACAAGGTCACGGTCTTCGAGAAGCACGACCGGCTCGGCGGCATGCTCGCCGTCGGGCTCCCGACCTACCGGTGCCCCCGTCCGGTGGTCGACCGCGACATCGACTACATCAAACGTATGGGCGTCGACATGCGCACCGGGACGGAGCTGGGACGCGACTTCACCCTCGACGAACTGACGAACGGAGCGCCCGGGTATGAGTACTCGGCCGTCTTCGTCGCCGTCGGTGCCCAGGAGGGGATCGCTCTCGACATCCCGAATGAGGATGCAGAAGGGGTGGTCACCGGCATCGACTATCTCCGCAATCTGAACCTCGACCTGCCCCAGGAGACGGGGCCGAGAGTCGCCGTCGTCGGTGGTGGCAACACCGCCCTCGACGCAGCGAGGGCAGCTCGGCGCGAGGGAGCCGAAGTTACGGTCCTCTACAGGAGAACTCGCGCCGAGATGCCCGCCGAAGAGGACGAATTCGACGACGCCGTCGCAGAAGGCGTGCGATTCGAATACCTCGTCGCTCCGGTCGAGGTGCTCGTCACCGACGGACGCGTGCGTGGGCTCGAGTGCGTCACGATGGAGCTCGGCGAGACCGACGGGAGTGGGCGTCCCCGGCCGGTCCCGATCGAAGGCTCGAACCACGAGCGGGAGTTCGACACGGTCATCGCGGCCATCAGCCAGCATCCCGACCAGGATTGGAGCAACACGCCGGCAGGGGAACCGACGGTTCTGACGTTCAGCCGATGGGGCACCGTCGAGGTCGACCCCGACTCGCTCCAGTCGACGATCCCGAACGTCTTCGCCGGCGGCGACGCGGTCCTCGGACCCGCAACCGTCGTCGAAGCCATGGGGCAGGGGCGACGGGCCGCTGAGGCGATCGACAAGCACCTGCGCGGCCTGCCGCTCGACGGTTTCACGAGCCACATGCCGTCGCCCGATCCGAGGTACGGGTTCGAGGAGCGGCCCTACGCCCAATCGCCGGAGTACGCCGACATCGAAAAGGCTCCACGCGCGACCATGCCGAAGCGCCCGGTCGACATCCGGGTGACCGACTACGACGAGGTCGATCTCGGCTTCTCCGAAGAGGAAGCCCGCAGCGAGGCGCAGCGGTGCCTGCACTGCGGTGTGTGCGTTGAGTGCCATGCCTGTGATGACGTGTGCGCGCCGAAGGCCATCGATCTCGACATGGAGGACACGCTCACCACACTCGAGGTGGGGCAGATCATGGTGGCGACCGGCTTCAAGACCTTTGACGCGACCCGCATGACTCCATACGGGTATGGGCGCTACCCCAACGTCGTCACGAGCCTCGAATTCGAGCGCATGCTGAACTCGACGGGCCCAACCGGCGGCAAGGTGCTGATGGCGAATGGCGAGGAGCCGCGTGCCATCGGCATCGTCCACTGTGTCGGATCCCGAGATGAGCACTTCAACCGCTACTGCTCCCGGGTCTGCTGCATGGCGGCCCTCAAGTTCGCACACCTGGCGATCGAACGGACCGACGCCGACGTCTACCAGTTCTACATCGACATGAGGGCCTTCGGGAAGGGCTACGAGGAGTTCTACTCCCGAGTCCTTCACGAAGGATCGACCGTGATCCGTGGCAAAGTCGCCGAGATCGTGCCGTCCCTCAGCAGCAACGGTGACGAGCCGCACCTCATCATCCGTGCCGAAGACACGCTCATCGGCAGGTTCCGAGAGATCCCCGTCGACATGGCGGTTCTGTGCAGCGCACTCGAGCCGCAGGCCGACGCTGAGGAGATGGGGAGGGTCTTCTCACTGAGCCGCAGCCCCGACGGCTTCTTCCTGGAACGCCACCCGAAGCTCGACCCGGTCGGCACCACCACCGACGGCGTGTACATCGCAGGATGCAGCCAGGGTCCGAAGGACATCCCTGACACGGTCGCCCAGGCCCAGGCCTCCGCGGCCCGAATCCTGGCACTCATCGGGAGGGGCGAGGTCCTCATCGACCCGGTGCGTGCCACCGTCAACGAGGCGCTGTGCGGCGGGTGCAAGACCTGCCTGAGCCTGTGTCCGTACACCGCGATCACCTTCGACGAGGAGAAGGAGGTGGCGGTGGTCAACGAAGCCCTCTGCAAGGGGTGCGGCACATGCGTTGCAGCATGCCCGGCGTCGGCGATCACCGGCGCGGGATTCACAGACGACCAGATCCTCGCGGAGCTCACCGGGCTCCTCGCACCCGTCGGAACGAGGTGAACGATGGCTGTAGCAATAGAGCACGAAGCGAGCATCGACGCACCGGCCGTGAAGGAGTGGCAGCCGAGGATCATCGCCTTCCTCTGCAACTGGTGCAGCTACACGGGCGCCGACCTGGCCGGCATCTCTCGCATCCAATGGGACCCGTCGGTCAGCATCGTCCGAGTGATGTGCTCGGGCCGGATGGACCCGACGTTCGTTGCGAAGGCGTTCGAGCTGGGAGCGGACGGCGTGATCATCTCCGGCTGCCACCCGGGGGACTGTCACTACCAGGAGGGCAACTACAAGACCCTCCGGCGGGTGCATCTCCTGAAGCGGCTGGTCGCGGGGTTCGGGATCGACGCGGAGCGGATCAGGCTCGTGTGGGTCTCGGCCAGTGAAGGTGATCAGTGGGCGGAGACCGCCAACGACATGGCCCGTGAGATACGAAGTCTCGGGCCACTGAGGTTGCAGACATGACGATCGAAGCCGACCCCATCACCGAGGCACCCGCCAAGCCGAAGCTCGCCCTCTACTGGGCGTCATCGTGTGGCGGATGCGAGATCGCGGTTCTCGAGATCAAGGAGAAGATCCTCGATGTCGAGGCGGCGTTCGACGTGGTGTTCTGGCCCGTCGCGATGGACTTCAAGGTCAAGGACATCGAGGCCCTCGACGATGGCGAGATCACGTTGTGCCTGTTCAACGGGGCGATCCGCAACGACGACAACGAGTACATGGCGAAGCTCCTGCGTGCCAAGTCGACGGTGCTCGTCGCCTTCGGTTCATGTGCCTGTGAGGGGTGCATCCCCGCGCTGTCGAACACGACGACGCGTCAGGCGACGTTGGACTGGATCTTCCGCGACTCGCCGTCGACCGAGAACCCGGACGATGTGCGTCCCGAGTTGGAGACGGAGACGGAGGTCGGGATGCTCGACCTTCCCGAGTTCTGGGAGACGGTGCGCACGCTTGATCAGGTCGTCGACGTCGACTACTACGTCCCCGGCTGCCCGCCCCAGGCTCACCAGATCTGGGGTGTCCTCGAGACGGTGATCGACATCCTCGAGAACGGCAAGCCCCTGCCACCGCAAGGGACGATCCTCGGAGCCGGGGACAAGACGTGCTGCGACGAGTGCCTGCTCGAGCGCGAGGAGAAGAAGATCACCGGGTTCGTGCGCCCGCACGAGATCATCCCGGAGCCCGGCAAGTGCTTGCTCGACCAGGGCATCCTCTGCATGGGGCCGGCGACCCGCAGCGGCTGCGGCGGTCTGTGCATGTCCGTGGGCATGCCGTGTCGCGGGTGCTACGGACCGGCGCCGAACTCCAAGGACCAGGGCACGAAGATGGTCGCCGCTCTCGCGTCGGTCATCGACACGCAGGACCCAGAGGAGATTGATCGCATCCTCGATGGGATCGTCGATCCCGTCGGGTCGTTCTATCGGTTCTCTATGGCGAAGGCGACGCTCGGCAGAGTCGCCATCGATGACCCTCCCGGAGAACCCGAGCAGGGGGAGGTCGGAGCATGAAAGAGATCCTGATCGATCCGATCACCCGGCTCGAAGGCCACGGGAAGATCGACATCTTCGTTGACGACGACGGCGAGGTCGCCGATTGCTTCTTCATCGTCCCCGAACTCCGCGGTTTCGAAGCGTTCTGCGTCGGGAGGCCCGTCGAGGAGATGCCCCGCATCACGTCGCGGATCTGCGGTGTGTGCTCCGAGGCTCACCACATCGCCGCGGCCAAAGCCTGCGATGACGTCTACCACGTCGAGATCCCGCCGGCGGCGGCCAAGCTACGGGAACTCCTCTACTCGGCGTTCTTCACGGGAGATCATCTCACGCACTTCTACGTCCTCGCCGGACCCGATTTCGTCATGGGGCCCGACGCCCCGCCGGCGGAGCGGAACATCCTCGGGATGATCCACAAACTCGGGATCGACGCCGGCCAGGTCGTCATTGGTGCGCGGGCGGCCGCCCACGACATCGTGAAGATCCTCGGGGGGAAGACGATCCACATGGTGTCGGCGATCCCCGGCGGAGTGTCGAAAGGCGTGAGCGCTGAGGAACGCGAAGAGATCATCGATCGGGCCGGGATCCTCCTCGAGGCGACGAAGTTCACGATCGGGATCCTCAACGACATCGTCCTTGCCAACCAGGGCTACCTCGACCTCATTCTCTCCGACATGTACACCCACCCGTTCAACTCGATGGGCACCATCGACGAGAACGGGCATGTCAACGTGTACGACGGGATGATCCGGGTCGTCGACTCCAACGGCGACGAGATCGTCAAGTACCACCCACGGGACTATCTCGAGCACATTGCAGAGCACGTTGAGCCGTGGTCGTACCTGAAGTTCCCGTTCCTGAAGTCGAAGGGCTGGACGGGCTTCACGGATGGCCCCGACAGCGGGCTGTACCGGGCGAGTCCGTTGTCTCGTCTCAACGCCGCCACCGGCATGGCGACGCCGCTCGCCCATGCGGAGTACGAGCGCTACTACGAGACCCTGACCGGCGACTCGAGCGGCGCGAAGCCGGTGCACCAGACGCTGGCGACGCACTGGGCGCGAGTAGTTGAGATGGTCTACTCCGCCGAGCGAACGATGGAGTTGGCCCTCGACGAGGAGATCATGAGTCCGGACATCCGGGCGATTCCGACGGAGACGCCGACGGAGGGCATCGCCTCGATTGAGGCGCCGCGAGGCACACTGACGCACCACTACATCACCGACGAGAACGGCATTCTCGAGAAGGTCAATCTCGTCGTTGGGACGACGAACAACCACGGCCCGATCTCGATGTCGATCAAGAAGGCCGCGCAGGGCCTCATCACGGCCGGATCCGAGATCACGGAAGGCGTGCTGAACAAGATCGAGATGGCGTTCCGGGCCTACGACCCATGCTTCTCGTGCGCCACGCACAGCCTGCCCGGGCAGATGTCGATGATCGTGCGGGTACGCGCACCAGACGGGACGGTGCTCTCCGAGACGGTCCGCGACTAGGTGCGTACGCTCAACCCATGAAGCGTGCCGTCGTTCTCCTCGGGGTTGTCCTCGCGGCGGGATGCAGCGTGTCGACGGATGCCTCTTCGACCACGCCGGAGACCACGACGACGGTGGTGAGCGTCACCTCGACGACAGCGGTCGCGCCAGTGACGACCACCACAACGCTTCCGGATCCGGAGTGGTATCTCGTCTCCGTGACGGCGGTGTTACCGGAAGGATTCTCGGATGGTCTCTCCGAGATCGCAGGCGTCGATGCCGTGTCGACGGTGAGTGTTGGAACGGTCAACCTCGTCGAGAGCCGCGACGCAGGCGGCTCGCTGGTCGACGATGCCCCCAAAGGCTTCGCCATTCCGCTCGAAGCTCAGGTCGTTGATCCTGAGGCCCACGCCGAGTTCGTCCCGCTCCCTGTGGCACGGATCCTCGACCGTCTCGACGACGGCGAGGCAGTTCTCTCAACCGCGTCGTCGGCGTTCCGGGGACTTGGCACCGGCGCCGAGATGGTCCTCGACGACGGCACGGAACTCACCGTGGTCGGCGTCGTTGCCGACGAGTGGATCGGTGCGGCTGAGATCGTTCTCGCACCCGGAGACGCTGAGCGTCTCGGTGTAACGAACGAGCGCTACTCGGTCGTCCTCTTCAATGGCACCCGTTCAGAGCTGGAGCGACTGACGGACGAGACGACCGACTCCCGGGTGCGAGTCCGCTCTCGCGACGAGGTCGACGTGTTCCGTCACGCCGACGCCGTAGCCGCACAGATCACCATCAAAGAACGCTTCGGGGAGTTCTCCTATCGGCCTCTTGGGGGCGACAAGATCAAGATCGATCCGACGTGGAAGAAAGCCAACATCGTTCGAGAGCGCGTACCGCTGCTCGGTCTCGTCACCTGCCACGTCGAGTTCATGGAGATGCTTCGCGAAGCGCTGGAGGAACTCGAAGATGCGGGATACGACGATGCGATCGATCCGGATGCCTATGCGGGCTGCTGGCACCCGAGACTGATCCGGAAGCGCACGGATCTCTCTCGCCACGCCTGGGGCGTCGCCGCCGATATCAACTTCTGGAACAACGCCGACGGCACCCCCGGCGCACCGGACGATCCCCGACTCGTCGAAGCGATGGAGGCGGTCGGGATCCTCTCCGGCCACGCCTGGACCGACCCGGGCCCCGGCCACTTCGAGTGGTACGCCCCCGTCGGCAGCGATAGGTAGCCGATTGGAAGTCTCCCCCACGCAGCCCGGATCCGCGGTTGCCCCGCGGTGTTGAGGCGCGACGGGGAGGGCCAGACGGTTTCTCCACCACGGAGTGGGGGAGATGCCCGGTAGGGCAGAGGGGGCGGCACTGGACCGCCGCTCTCGTAGCGGCCCCCTCCGCTGCGCTGCTCCGCCTGGCGGCGTCGCATGCTCGCGCCTCCCCCACTTCGTGGTGGAGGCGAACACCGACCGGCCCTCAGGGCTTGTCATCGCCAGAGACCGTGGATTGTGGCTGCGTGGGGGAGATGTCGCCGAAAGCGGCAGAGGTGGCAACCACAAGAAATCGTGTCGTACAGACGCCTTCTTCGAGGACACTATGTGTAGAAGGCCGAGGAGGCCCACGGTGCAGGAGTACCCGAATGTCGAGGTGTTCACCGCCTTCGCT
>JBDLHX010000029.1:0-25209 GCA_039715165.1 Actinomycetota bacterium | reverse complement strand
GAGAATCTGCATGCCGAGACCCGCGAAGAACTCGGCAATCGCCGGTGAGAGCGGAGCGGCGCCGGAGAGCGTGAGCCACGCTCGGTCGAGCCCCATGGCATCCTTCACCTTCGAGTAGACGAGCTTGTCGAAGAGCCGATATTGGGCACCAAGGACTCCGCCCGATTGTTCGCCGCAGTTGAGTGCGGCCATGTGTTCTCGTCCGACGGCTTGGGCTCGAGCAGCGATCGCTGCTTTCACGCCGCTCGCCTCACCGAGCTTCTCCGATACAGCGGCGTAGAGCTTCTCCCACACCCTCGGCACGGCGAAGAACGCCGTCGGGCGCACTTCCTTCAGCGTCTCAGCAAGCCGGTAGACGTCCGGCTCGTAGTAGATCGTATGTCCCATCACCGCCGGCGTGTGGATCGAGACGAGCTGCTCGGCGATGTGGGACAGCGGGAGGTAAGAGACGGCACTGTCTGACAGGCCGACGTCGAGGAAGGACTTGATCGACTCCGCAGTCGTGACCAGCGCCTCGTGGGACAGCACCACCGCCTTCGGCGGGCCGGTCGTGCCGGACGTATAGATGAGCGTCGCGCCGTCCCGTGGACCGAGTGCCGCCATCCGTCTCTCGATTTCGGACGGGGACACGTCGGCCCCTCGATCGAGGAACTGCTCCCAGGTCATCACCCCGTCATCGTCTGAGGACTCTCCCCGCATGAGAATGACATGGCGAAGAGTCGGGAGTTCCCCCCGCTTCTCCATGATCTTGACAAGCTGGGCCTCGTTCTGCACGAGCACGACCGGCGATTGCGAGTGGTTGATGATGTAGGCACACTCATCGGGCGAGTTCGTCGGGTAGATCCCGGCCGGCATTGCACCGATCGCCATCGCGGCGACGTCGAAGATGACCCAATCGGGCGTGTTCGTCCCCAGAATCGCAACCGGCGACTCAACGTCGACGCCGAGTGCAATGAGCGAACGAGCTGCCGCCTCGACCTCCTCGGCGTAGGTCTCCCAGCTTGTCGTCACCCAGCCGCCGTCCGTCCGGACGGCGTAGGCAGCTGCAGCGCCACGTTCACGACCGGCTCTCAGGATCTTCTGCGGAATGGTCTCGAACGCCATGACGGCTCCTCCCCGGCACGCGAACTCCTCCCACCGAATCTACGCGATCGGTCGAACCGGCGAAGCTGAAATCGGGACCGCAGCAGCGCGGCTACGCGTACATCGCTTCGATGTCGTCGGCGAAGTGCTCCCGCACGACCTTGCGCTTCACCTTGAGCGTCGGTGTCAGCTCGCCGTGCTCGATCGAGAGCGGATGGTCGAGGATGGCGAACTTCTTGAGCTGCCGCACGCGAGCGGTGCCGGTGTTCAGGTCGTCGATCGCCTTCTGGACCTTCGCGCTGATGGCCTCGCCGCTCATCCCCTCGGCGGCTTCCTCATCGATTGAGATCAGCACCGTGAGATACGGGCGAGCATCTCCGACGACAACCGCGTTGGCGATGATGGCGTCCGTCTGCAGCGTCGTCTCCATCTCCGACGGTGTGACGTTCTCGCCACCGGCGGTGATGATGATGTCCTTCTTGCGGTCGGTGATGAACAGGAACCCACCATCGTCAATGTGCCCCACGTCCCCAGTCCGCAGCCACCCGTCCTCGTCGAGGGCGTCGAACGTGGCCTCCGGGTTGTGCAGGTAGCCGAGGAAGACGCTCGGGCCCCGCACAAGGACTTCTCCGTCGTCGGCGATGCGCAGCTCCGTCCCCGGCAGCGCCGGGCCGACGGAACCGAAGCGGTTCCAGTCGGGCCGGTTGAATGAGCAGATTCCGGTGCACTCGGATTGGCCGTAGAGCTGAATGATCTGGATGTCGAGACCGGAGAAGAACTCCGCGATCGACGGCGCCAGCGGTGCGGCCGAGGAGAACATGAAGCGGCACCGGTCGAGCCCCATCGCCGCCTTCACCTTCGAATAGACGAGCTTGTCGAAGAGCCCATGCTGGAGGCCGATGAATCCGCCCGGAGTCTCCCCTTTGTTGACCGCGGCCATGTGCTCACGTCCGACCGCCAGCGCCCGGCTCGCGAGCGTGGCCTTCACACCGCTTGCCTCGCCGAGTTTCTCTTCCACGCCGGAGTGGAATTTCTCCCATACTCTTGGCACGGCGAAGAACGCCGTCGGGCGGACCTCTTTGAGCGTCTCGGCGAGCCGATAGACATCCGGCTCGTAGTAAATGGTGTGCCCCATCGCCGCCGGAGTGTGGATCGAGACGATCTGCTCGGCGATGTGCGACAACGGCAGGTAGGAGACGGCGCTGTCGCCCATGCCGACGTCGATGAAGGATTGGATCGCCTCAACGGCCGAGGTGATCGCCTCATGCGGAAGGAGGACCGCCTTTGGCGGTCCGGTTGTGCCGGAGGTGTAGATGAGTGTGGCACCATCGCGAGGCCCGAGCGCTGCGAGACGACGGTCGACCTCGGCGACTTCGACACCCTCACCGCGAGCGAGGAACTCGTCCCAGGAGAGGACCCCCTCTGCGCTCGACGCTGCCCCTGGCATGAGGATGATGTGGTCGAGGCCCGTCATCTCGGAGCGCTTCTCCAGGATCTTGGCGAGCTGCGTCTCGTCCTGAACGAGCGCAATCGGCGACTTCGAGTGGTTGACGATGTACGCGACCTCGTCCGGCGAGCTCGTCGGATAGATGCCAGCGGGTGTAGCACCGACCGCCATTGCGGCGACGTCGAAGACGACCCACTCGGGTGTGTTGGTGCCGAGGATTGCGACCGGCGAACCGACCTCCACGCCGAGGGCTACGAGGGCACGAGCCGCTGACTCGACCTCGTCGGCGTAGTCCCGCCAGCTCGTCGTTACCCATCCCGCGTCGGTTCGCACGGCGTAGGCATCTGCCGTTCCTCTCTCGCGCCCCCTCGTCAGGATCCTGTGCGGAATCGTCTCGAACAGCATGTGGCTCCTCCTCACCCGTTGCCCTCTCAACCGGAATCTACGCCGTCGCGACGGAGGCTGCACGCGAGCTGTCTGCGTTGGCGACCGAGGGCCATAAGATCTGCGTCATGAGACTTGCACTCGCCACCCGAGACGGGAAGAACGTCACCCAGCACTTCGGCCGCATGAAGACGTACGTGGTCGTCGACATCGAGGACGGCGCAGAGACCGCTCGCGAGCTTCGCGATGTTGGAGGCGTTCCGGGCCACGGACACGACAACGGCCACCACCGCCGTCACGCTCACATCCTCGACGCCGTCCAAGACTGCGACGTCGTGATCGCCGGCGGGATGGGCTTCCCAATCCAAGAGCACGCAGCCGACGCCGGCATGGATGTCATCTTGACCAGCGTCCGTCCCGTGGACGATGTAGTCGCGCAGTACTGCGCCGGAACACTGCTACACGAGGCCGACCGGGCGCACGACCACCGCCACTAGTCGCTACCCCTGTCGGGGCGACCGGGATTCTCAACTGTTTCTCACCCGGATCTCGCCCGGCTCCTGCCGGCTGTCGACACGATGTCTGCCGATGCGCAACACTTACCTTCTCACTCTCATCGTCATTCTCGCCCTACTCGCGGGGTCGTGTTCCGGCGACGACGGCTCGGCACAGATCGCGACGCTCGAATCCGATGATGCGGTCTCGGCCGTGGAGGTCGGTGAATCCGCGGATCCGATCGCCGAGACAGAAGCAGCAATGCTCGCCTTCACACAATGCCTCCGGGACCAGGGCATTGACATCGACGATCCGACGATGGACGCCGACGGCAACGTCCATCTCGCACCGATCGACTTCACGTTCGAATCGGAGAACGCGGATCCCGAAGCGCACTTCGCTGCGTTCAACGAGATGATTGGGTCCTGCGAGGAGCACCTCGAAGGCATCGCCACAACCTCCAGCGACCACGACGCCACCGAGTTCGAGGACAACCTCCTCGAATACGCGCAGTGCATGCGGGACAACGGTGTCGACATGCCGGACCCCGACTTCTCCGGTGGAGCCGGCGCCATCGAACTCGGCTCCCCAGACGACGAGGAGTTCGAGGCCGCCGACGCCGAGTGCCGCAAGCACCTTGGCCTCCTCGGACTCGACGAGTAGTCGTTGGATGGGGGCTCACCCCCATCTTCCGCAACACGTGACCACGGACCAGAGTCGGAAACCCCGCTTCCAGATGTCGCATTCGCAGACTCGCTTTGACACTTAGTCCGCGTTGAGTAGGAATGAACGAACATTCACTCATTCTGTGGAGGCTCGACGTGCGATGGACCATCGAGGACATTCCGGATCTCACCGGGAAGACCGCCGTCGTCACCGGCGCGAACGGAGGGCCCGGCCTGGAGTCGGCGAAGGCCCTCGCCGGCACAGGCGCCCATGTAGTCATGGGAGCCAGAGACCAGGAAAAGGCCCAGGCCGCGCTCGCTGAGATCACGGAGCAGCACCCTGAGGCTGCCCTCGAGATCGTCGAGCTCGACCTCGGCTCGCTTGACTCCGTGCGGGCGGCGGCCGCGACGATTCGCGATTCCCACTCGACGATCGACATCCTGATCAACAATGCCGGACTCATGGCACTGCCGGAGCGACGCACGGGGAACGGGTTCGAGATGCAGTTCGGCGTCAACCATCTCGGCCACTGGGCACTCACGGCTCAGCTTCTCCCCGCCCTCCTGCATTCAGAAGCCGCGCGGGTGGTCACCGTCACGAGCACCGCCCGCCACATGGGTCGGCCGGTCGACCCCGACAATCCCAAACTCGAGGGTCGGTACAAGCCGTGGCTGAGCTACGGCCAGTCCAAGCTCGCCAACTACCACTTCGCGATCGGCCTGCAGCGCGAGTTCGCCGAGCACGGAGCGAGGACCGAGAGCTTCTCAGCCCATCCGGGGTTCTCGAACACGAACCTGCAGGTCCACACCGTGGAGCAGGGAGGCGGCGGAGTATTTGGAGAACTCTCTGCCCGCCACGTTGCCAGATCAGGGATGTCTGCAAGCGAAGGCGCCCTCCCCCAGCTGCGGGCTGCCACCGACCCAACCGCGAAGGGTGGCGAGTTGTACGCGCCGCGGTTCGTCGGCACGGGCGTCCCCGTGCGGCGCCCGGTCTTGCGTCGCGTCGGCCTCGGCCGTGCGATCGATGAACTGTGGGCCGTGTCGGAGCGAGAAACGGGCGTCAGCCTCGACGTCGGAGCAGCGCTCAACGAATCATGAACGCGACCAAGCCCCCCATGGATCGGCCGGCCGCCATCAGAAGAGCGCTGCGCGACCTGGTGGCCGAGCACGGCTTCCACGGCGCGTCGATGAGCGCTGTGGCGGAGACCGCCGGGGTCGCCACCGGTACCGCGTACGTCCACTACGCGTCGAAGGAGGAGCTCGTCTACGCCACCTATCTCGAGGTGAAGCGGGAGCTGAGCGATGCCGTCATGGGCAAGGTCAACGTCGAAGCGGACCCCCGGGATCGGTACCGCCAGATCTGGATGGCCGCCTACGACCACCTCTCCGAGCAGCCGAAGCGGCAAGATTCCTGAACCAGCTCGAGGAGTCCCCGTATCGCACGAGGGCGAACGAACTCCTCATGGAGCAAGGCGACCCGCTCCTCGACCAAACAGCCAGTCCCGACGTGATTGGATTGCTTGTCCCCCTCCCTCCGGAGCTTCTCTACGCCCTCTCGATCGGCCTTGCGGCAAGGCTTGCCGCGTCCGGCACAGACCTCAGCGAGCAGGAACTCGAGATGCTCGTGGCCTCGAGCTGGCGAGCGATCACGGTCGGGGACGCTGAGTGAGGGACGCCACACCGAGGCGGATCGAGGCGAAGGACACCGCGGTTGTGCTGGTCGAGTTCCAGCGGCAGTGGACGGACCGGGGGTTGTTCAACCGTCTCATCAGGACACAGCTGGAGCCCCGCAGCGTGATCGAGAACACCCGCCGGCTGGTGGCCGCTGCGAGAACGCTCGGCGTGACCGTCATCCACGCACCGCTCGTCATTGACCCGCAGAGCAAGAAGGGCTGGATGACTTATCCCACCTTTGGTCGCCTGTTCACGAAGGGCACGTGGAGGTCCGAACTGGTACCCGGCGTCTATGGCAAGGGAGATCCGATCGCCGAGCGAGGTCACTACAACCTGCAGGCATTCGATGCCTTCCACAACAGCGAGCTCGACGACATCCTGCGCCGCCGCGGCATCCACAACGTGTTCGTCTGCGGGTTCGCGACCGACCAATGCCCGTCTCGAACGATGCGGACCGCCAACCGCAGGGGATTCGACGCATTCCTCGTCTCCGACTGCACAGCCACGTTCACACGGCTCCTCCAGAGGCGGGCCGAGAACAGGGACGGCGGCACGCGCTCCGTCACTTCCCAGGAGTTGCTGACACTCCTCGGGGCAGAGACGCCGGCGCCGACGAGCCAGTAGACACCCATTCGCCGCACCCCTGACGCCTCCTTCGAGATCGAGCGGCGAGAGGCATCCCGGCTACGGACGCGCTGTCGAAATCAGGAAGCGCCGCAGGAGGCCGCCACGAATGGCGTCGAGTTCCCGACGACGGCTCGCCTGCCCTTCGACGTATCTATCACTACCGATGAGCTCCCCGAGTTCGACGGAGGCTTCCCCTCGCATACGGATCGCCTTCGACATCGTCGCCGCGTAGTCGTCGGTGACGTCGACAACCTCCACGTCGACGAACCCGGCCGCTTCAACGAGCTCCCGGTAGCTTGCCCTCGCATCGACGTGCGGCGGTCCGGCCTCGATGGCCCGCGCAGTGTCGCCTGAAGAGAGCCCATCGGACACGGCAACGACGTAGAACGCGAGCGGGGCACCCGGCTTGAGGACTCGGTTGCAGGCTCTCAGCACGGAGAGCTTGTCGGGCAGTCAACAGAAGACGTCTGAGCTTGTCACCGCGTCAAACACGGCGTCCCGCAGCGGTAGCAGCGCGGCGGAAGCAGCGATCGCCGCACCGCTCACGTCTTCTTCCCACATCCGTCGGCGCGCCCGCCGCAGACCCTCCAGCGGCACGTCGGTGAGCACGAGAGCGCAGCCGGTCGTTCGGGCGAGGTGAATGCCGGGCCATCCGGCTCCGCTCCCGAAGTCGAGGAGGAGCTTCCCCGGAGCCAGACCGAGAAGACTGGCCAGTCGATCCGCCTCATCCCGAGTCGTATTGCTACTCGCCCCGTAGTCGGATCCTGTCACAGCACATTCGATGCGCCGCATCACAGGATCTTCAGTTATCCGGTAGTAGGCGTCGAAGTCACCGAACAGCTCGCTGGATTCGCAAGGCACTGGCTCAGTATCGGCGATGCTCCGGACATGGTCAATCGCCGTGCCACCAGCCCGCATTCGACGAACCCGGGACCAAGACGGTCGCAGACCCGGACCGGTAACCTGCGAACCCCTGCCCTCGTAGCTCAGGGGATAGAGCACCGGTTTCCTAAACCGGGTGTCGGAGGTTCGAATCCTCCCGAGGGCGCCAGATCGCGTACCCAGGGTTGCAGTCCCCGCATAAGGCGCTGTGAGCCCAGAGAATGACGAGAGGATCTCCATGAGCGATGACCACACCTTCGCAGACCAGTTCGAGGAAGAGGTCCACGCCGAAGTAGTCCACATCAACCAGGGCGGCGCAGGGCACATCGACGCCGACTCCGTTTCGATCGAGCGCGGAGGAGCGCAGACCGTCGTCGCACGGTCGACCGATATCACCCAGGGCGGAGCCTTCTTCGTCGACGCAGAAACCGCGACGGTGAACCAGTCGACCGTCGGCGTCGTTGTCGGCGAAGAAGTGGAAGTCGATCGCTCAGCGGTCGGTCTCGTGATGGCAACCAAGGTCGACGCCAAGGACTCGAAGATCGGACTGCTGCTCGGCGGCACCGTCGAAGGGCGGCCCGACATCGCCGTCGACGCCCGAGTCGCGGCCATCATCGGCGCATCTGCAGTCGTGACTCTCTACATCCTCCGCAGGCTCTTCAAATCCTAGAAATCCCCGAAGGAGCTGCCCTCGTCGGCCGTGTCGGGTTGAGCTTCAGAGCGAGCTACGACCTCCCGGTATGCTCGGGCCAAAGCGTGCAGAGGAGTTCAGCATCCAACGCATCATCGTCGTAGCCAACCGCCTCCCTGTCTCATGGGACGGTGAGCAGTGGATCATCAGCCCCGGCGGCCTCGTCCGCGCCCTGCGTCCCGTCCTCCAGGAAGCCGATGGAGCATGGGTTGGGTGGCCCGGAATCCCCGACTTCGCACCCGAGTCGTTCTCCCATTCCGGCATCGACCAGAGGCCGGTGCCGCTTAGCGAGGAAGAGGTAGACAGCTTCTACTACGGGTTCTGCAACGGGACGCTGTGGCCGCTCTACCACGATGCCATCGTTCCACCGGAATACCATCGACACACGTGGCGGCCGTACGTCGCCGTGAACCGGCGCTACGCCGAAGAGACCGCGGCAGTGCTCAGTCCCGGCGACATCGCCTGGGTCCAGGACTATCAACTCCAACTCGTCCCGTCGATGATCCGCGAGATGCGCCCCGGCGTCACGATCGGGTTCTACCTCCACATCCCGTTCCCGCCGATCGAGATCTTCGCGCGACTGCCGTGGCGTCGCCAGATCATCGAAGGCCTCCTCGGCTCAGACGTGATCGCTTTCCAGACACGGCAGAGCGCCTCCAATTTCGCGAGGGCTGCACGCCGATTCGCGGGTGCCGAGTCGATCGGGCGGAGGGACCTTCGGTGGAACGGACGGGCGATACACCTGCAACCGGCGCCCATTGCGATCGATACGGGCGAGTTCGAGCGGATGGCCCAATCGCCGTCCGTCCGACAGCGAGCGGCTGAGCTGCGCTCCGAGCTCGGCGATCCCGATCACGTAATCCTGGGCATGGATCGCCTCGACTACACGAAGGGCATCGATCTCCGGTTGAAGGCGTTCTCCGGCCTCCTCGACGGCATCGACCGTGGGCATCGCGCATACTCGTTCGTACAGGTCGCCGTGCCGAGCCGCGAACAGGTGCCCGCCTACCAGGACCTCCGTACCGATATCGAGCAGCTCGTCGGCCGCATCAACGGCGAGTACGGCGAGCCCGGCTGGTCCCCCATCTCCTACCTCTATCGGACCCTCCCGTTCGAGGAAGTGATCGCCTATTACGTGGCCGCCGACATCATGTTGGTCACGCCTTTGCGCGATGGAATGAATCTCGTCGCAAAGGAGTATGTCGCCAGCCGGGTCGAAGGGGACGGCGTGCTCATCCTCAGCGAGTTCGCGGGAGCCGCCGAGCAACTCAAGGCTGCGTCGATCGTGAACCCGTACGACATCGACGCCGTCGCCAGCACAATCGCGGCCGCGACCACGATGCCCGAAAGTGAGCAGCGCTCGCGAATGCGCAAGCTGAAGAGCGCCGTCCGCAAATCCGACGTATTCGACTGGGCCCAGCAATGCCTCGCCCCGCTGGAGAACCGTTGATCGATCCTGCCCTCCGCGAGGCGCTGCGCGCTGCAGCAGCAGCGCCGGTGCTCCTCGTCGCATCGGACTACGACGGCACACTCTCCCCGATCGTCGGCGACCCGGCCGCCGCGGTGCCGCACGAACCAGCCCTCACCGCCCTGATCGAGGTCTGCGACCTTCCCGACGTCCACGGCATGATCATCTCAGGCCGGTCGCTCGACGTGCTCGCCCAACTGACCGGTGCGCCGCAATCGATCACCCTCATCGGATCCCACGGCGCACAGGCGTCGGGCTCTTCACCGGCTGGTCCGGAGCAGGAACGGACAATCGCCGACCTCAACGACGCCCTCGAACGCGTCGCGCGCTCCCACGAAGGTGCCGTGCTCGAGTCGAAACCGTCGGGAGCCGCCCTGCACTACCGGCACAGTGCCGACCCGACGGCTGTGCTCTCGGCCGTCGAAGGCATCGCCGCACGCAGCGATGCTCGCGTCATCGAGGGCAAGAAGGTCGTCGAGTTCGTCGTCGGCGAAGGCGACAAGGGCACCGCGGTCGACCACCACCGCCACGTGGTCGAAGCGGATCGCGTGGTTTTCTTCGGAGACGACGTCACCGACGAAGACGTGTTTGCCGTCCTTGGCCCGGTCGACATCGGCGTCAAAGTCGGCTCCGAGCCGTCGCTTGCACAGTTCAGGGTTGACGATCCCGAAGGGGTCGCGGATGCGTTGCGGCTGCTCGTGTCGGAGCGTCGCCCGCTCAGTCGGTGAACACTGGGGGCTGCCCCAGCATGCGAAGGAGCCCGGAGAGCGGAACATCAACCCACTCGGGCCGTACCGACAGCTCCCAGCGCAGCTCGCGCAACGCTCGAGCTGCGGCGTACGCCCTGAGCAACGCATCAATGGACTCTGGATCGTCGGGGAGCGCCGGGGAGCCCTCCATCGCCCTGAAGTAGCTGCGGATGAACTCGCCCACGACGGCGGATGACCACAGCGACGCCCGAGAGCGCTTCTCTGCCGGGACCTCCCGCGCGGCGACGAGCGACGCGTAGTCGAGCGACCGCATCATCTGGGCCACATCGCGAAGCGGGGATGCCCGCAGGCGCCGCTCACTCATCTGACGTGCCTGGTCCCCGGAGAAGTCCTCGACGACGAAGCCGCTGTTGACGCGCCGGATCTCGTCGAGCCGGTAGTCCCCGTGGACACGGATTCGCCACCCGCGGATCTGCCGCCGACGCACCACGTCGAGCCAGGACAGGAACACATCCTCGCTCTCGACGATCTGCCGAATCGCCGCATCCACGACAGTGTCTCCATCCCCCGCGAACCGCCGAATCGCCCGCACCTCTCCACGCACATCGGCACGGAGCGATTGGTAGAGCGACTGTTGGTAGAGAAGAGAGAACGGCTCAGGCCGGAGATCGGGTTCCTCGCTCAATGATGCGAGAGCCAGGTGCATGTCCGCCGTCATCTCCGCCAGGTCGGCCACCAATTCGAGCGCAGGCACCAGCGCCTTGCTCTTGGGCACCCGTGGTCCGCTCGATGAGTCGGCCGTCCACGCGCCCCAGTCGGGACCGTGCGACTCCCCGCGCGTCCGGGCAACCTCAAGCCAGCGACGCGCCTGACTCACGAACAGGCTCCAAGCGGTCGGTGAGGCGGCGACCGACTGCTCCACAATCCCCAACGTGTGCAGCTCACCCGATTCGTACTCGAGAGCGCCGTACGAGTCGACGAGATCGTCGAACTCGGTCCGCTCTGTGAGGAACCGGCGGAGTTCGAGGTCCGGATTGATGCCCGGTTCGATGTGACGGAAGAGCTTGATAGCCATCCCAGATTCGAAATCGACGGCCGTCTCACCCCGGGTGGTTGTCGCCACAGTCGACTCATCCGCTTCCCCCGGCCCGATCTCCACCAGCGACGATCCGCCGGTGCACACGAGCGTGCCCGCACGGCCGAGGAGTGAGCGGCTTTCAGCCACGGCTTGCCTCATGCTGGACCGGAAACGCCGGTCCGCGAGCGCGTCGTAGACGACACCGTCGGTCTGGTTGCGACGGACGCGAACGAGCAGCGACTCGTCATCGAGGACGGGAGGTTCGGCTTCGAAGGAGACGGCGACCGGCACGACGTAGGTGTCGGGCGGTCCGCTTGCGTACTGCTCGGTTGCGATGGCGATCCACATGGCCGGGTCTGTCTCGCCTGGTGTGACCGGAATGAGGTCGGAGACCAGCGTCTGGATCCGATGCCGTCCCCACCCCCGGTACCACGGCTGGCGTGACACGAACCGTCCTAGCACCCCCGGTAGCGGGCCGTCTGCCGCGAAGAGCGCTTCGATGGGACCGGAGCACTCGATCGTCTCGTCGCTCGCCGCCGCGATCGAGCCATCGCCGCTGATGGAGAACCAGTAGAAGCCGTACGGCCCGAGGGAGAGCAGATAGGGGAGTTGGCCGACCACCGGGAACTCCGTTCGGCCGATCACCTCAACGGGTCGCCTGCCTGCGAATCGGGTGAGATCGAGTTCGACGAATTGGGCATGCCGGCTGAGATTGGTGACCACAAGGATCGTCTCGCCCTCCCCCTCTCGCAGGTAGGCCAACACCTGGTCGTTCTCCGGTGACAGGAACTCGATGCTCCCCCTGCCGAACACCCTGTGCCGGTGCCGGCGGCGGATCATGTCGCGAACCCACGACAGCAGAGAGTTCGGATTCGCCTGCTGGGCGTCGACATTGACCGTCTCGTAGTGGAACTGCGGGTCGATGACGACCGGCAGGTACAGCGACTGGGCATTGGCACGGGAGAATCCGGCGTTGCGGTCGTTGCTCCATTGCATCGGCGTCCGCACTCCGTCTCGATCGGCGAGGAAGATGTTGTCGCCCATCCCGATCTCATCGCCGTAGTAGACGACGGGGGTCCCCGGAAGGGACAGCAGCAGACTGAACAGCAACTCGATCCGGCGACGATCGTTCTCGAGCAGCGGGGCGAGGCGGCGCCGGATGCCGAGATTGAGACGGGCTCGACGGTCCGGGGCGTAGGTGCGCCACATCGAGTCGCGTTCCTCCTCCGACACCATCTCGAGTGTGAGTTCGTCGTGGTTCCTCAGGAAGATCGCCCACTGCGCCTCGTCGGGGATCGGCGGCGTCTGCTCGAGAATGTCGATGATCGGCAGGCGGCTCTCAAGCTGCAGAGCCAGGTAGAGCCGGGGCATCAGAGGGAAGTGGAACGCCATATGGCATTCGTCGCCGTCGCCGAAGTACGCAACGGCATCCTCCGGCCACTGATTCGCCTCGGCGAGGAGCATGCGGTTCTCGTAGTTCTCATCGACGAACGCCCGCAGACGCTTCAACTCGCGGTGCGTCTCGGGCAGGTTCTCGCCGTTGGTGCCCTCCCGCTCGAACAGGTAGGGAACGGCATCGAGACGAAGACCATCGACACCGAGGTCGAGCCAGAAACGCAGCGCGTCGGTCACCGCATCACGGACCTGGGGGTTGTCGAAGTTCAGGTCGGGTTGGTGAGCAAAGAACCGGTGCCAGTAGTAGGCGTCGGCGACCGGATCCCACGCCCAGTTCGAGCTCTCGGTGTCCTGGAAGATGATGCGGACGTCGTTGTAGCGGTCCGGCGTGTCGCTCCACATGTAGAAGTCACGTTCGGGGCTTCCCGGCTCGGCTCGGCGCGCACGCTGGAACCACGGATGCTGATCCGACGTGTGGTTGATCACGAGCTCCGTTATCACCCGCATGTCGCGGGAATGCGCCGCGTCGAGGAATTCCTTGAAGTCGTCGAGGGTCCCGTAGCTGGGATGGACATCCCGGTATTCGGCGATGTCGTAGCCGTCGTCTCGCAGCGGCGACGGGTAGAAGGGCAGCAACCAGATCGCGTTGACGCCCAGCTGGCTCAGATAGTCGAGGCGGGATGTGAGGCCCGGGAAGTCTCCGATACCGTCGTTGTTGGAGTCCGCAAAGGCGCGCACGTGCACCTCGTAGACCACAGCGTCCTTGTACCAGAGGGGTGGTCGGGAGTCCGGGTGTGCGGTAGCCATGCACCATCCAGCCTAGAACGGCGGCCGAACGCGGTGCTCTTCTCCATCCTCCGAAGATGCCTCGGATCGTGCTCGGATCCCGCACCCGCAAGGGCTGCTTGGCCCTCACGCACATCTCGGAGTTGTTCTACGAATGCACGCCGGAGATCCACGCTGGGCTCGGTGCGATACACGCCGCGGACGGGCGGTTCCGTTCCAACATCGACAAGGCGGGCGAAGGGCTCGCGGAATACCTGTCGGCGACGATCGCTGCGAGGTACACGGGATAGCGCATCACTCGCGAGAGGAACCGTCCCCCCTGCCGCGAAGCAGAGCTTCGCCGCGTCCCCCCGCCCTGCGGTCGGGGGGACATGCGTTGCGGGGAGGGGCGCCGTGGTTGGGCCGGTCTGGTCCGCCGTCCTGAGAAACCGTGGATTGAGGCTGCGGCCGAGGGGATAGGGTCGAGAGGAGTACCCCGTCCGCTCCCATGGGAGGTGAGTCGCTAGCGTTCTCGGGGTGAGCACGCCAGCCGACGACGCGCCGTGGTGGACGACCGCCGTCGTCTATCAGATCTACCCGCGTTCGTTCCGGGACACGACCGGCGACGGCATAGGCGATCTCAACGGCATCACCGACAAGCTCGACTACCTCGCCGATACGCTCGACGTGGACGCCATCTGGATCTCACCCTTCTACCGGTCGCCCATGGCCGACTTCGGCTACGACGTCGCCGACTACACCGACGTTGACCCGATGTTCGGCACCCTCGCCGACTTCGACCGGCTTCTCGCCGAGGCGCACCGCCGCGGACTCAAAGTCATCATCGACTGGGTCCCGAACCACACCTCCGATCAGCACGAGTGGTTCGCCGAGTCCCGATCCTCACACGCGAATCCGAAGCGGGATTGGTACGTGTGGCGCGACGCCAAGCCGGGCGGGTCGCTGCCGAACAACTGGCTGGCTGTGTTCGGCGGTCCCGCTTGGGAGTTCGATGGGGCCACCGGGCAGTACTACCTCCACTCGTTCCTCCCCGAACAACCCGACCTCAATTGGCGCAATCCCGAAGTCGTCGACGCCATGCACGACACGCTGAGGTTCTGGCTCGACCGGGGCGTCGACGGGTTCCGCATCGACGTCGCCCACTTCATCATGAAACACCCCGACCTCGCGGACAATCCCCCGGCTCCCCAACCAGCCGACGAGGCCGACTTCAAGGAGATGGGCGGCTACGACGAGTGGGATCACATCAATGACAAGGGACATCCCGATGTGCATGAGGCGTTCCGGGGCGTTCGCCGAGTACTGGACGAGTACGACGATCGCTTCGCCGTTGGAGAGATCCACATCTTCGACTGGGACGACTGGGCGGTCTACTACGGCGATGGAGACGAGCTCCACATGCCGTTCAACTTCTCGCTCATCTGGGCTGAGTGGAACGCCGACGCGATCCGGCGCCGCATCGAAGGCCTCGAGGCGGCGATCCCGGCGCACGGATGGCCGAACTATGTGCTCGGCAATCACGACGAGCAGCGTCTCACATCGAGATACGGCACCCGCAACGCGGCCGCTGCTGCGGTTCTTCTCCTCACGCTGAGAGGGCAGCCGACGCTCTACTACGGAGACGAGATCGGCATGCCCGAGGTGGCGGTGCCGAAGGATCAGCAGCGGGATCCGTGGGGACAGCGCGTCCCCGGCATGAGTCGCGACGGGTGCCGAACCCCGATGCAATGGACCGGAGACGCGGGCCGCGGCTTCACCGAGCCGGGCATCGAGCCGTGGCTCCCGTTCGGGATGGATGCGGATCTGCGCAACGTCGCCGCACATCTGACGGACGAGGGCTCGCTCCTCAATCTGTACCGGAGGCTCATCGAGATCCGCAAGGCCCGTCCGTCACTGCACAGCGGGAACATCGAGATGCTCGATGGCCTTCCGAACGACGTACTCGGCTATCTCAGAGAGCACAGCGGCGAGCAGACGGGCGTCTTCATCAACTTCTCCGACACGGAGCAGCACATCGACCTTCGGGTACCGGCGGCGCTCCTGCTCTCAACGGCTCCGGATCGCAATGAGATCTCCGGCGGCACAATGACACTCGATCCCAGTGAGGCGATCGTCCTCGACGTCGCTGCGAGCGCTACGTAACCGACGGGATGTAGCGGCGCGGGTCCTCGAGCATCTGCTGCCGACCCACGACGGTGCGCACGCCCTGCGCCCTGAGGCCGGTCTCGGTGAGGTCGTCGATCGCGTCGCCGAAAGCGACCGTTGAGATCTTCGCAGCGGTCAGCCGAGCAATCACGTCGGTGGCCGAGCGGTGAGCGAGATCGACGGCAGCGGTGAGTACCGACGACTCATTGATTGCCGTCGCAACCGCGGCCGGGTTCCTCGCCGCAACGCAGCGGATCCCAGGCGATTCGAGAGCATCAACGAGCATTGCCCGCTCGGTTCGATTGGAGGCGAGGATGAGGATCACGGGATCCGCAACTGCCGGCTTCTGATCGCCCATGAACGCCGCTGCCTTTGCGGAACCCCATGCCAGATGCGCCTCGTGCGCCTCCGGACCCAGCGCGCTCGATGAGCCGGGGACGAGCCCGTACGGATCGATCTCACTCATCAACCCCTTGGTCTGCAGCGGATCGACGCCCCCTTCCTCGAGCACCCGGGCCGTGAGCCTGAGTGCAGAACGGAACAGCTCGAGTGGCCCGCGCCGCTGTTCGAGAAACGGACGGGCGAGTTCATCGGCGAGCTCCCGGTCGAGGACCGCGGTGGCGTTCTCGATCGCCTCGACCGAGCTCCGATCGAGCGGATAGCCCCGCTCGGCGAACACGCCGGTCACATACCCGGGGAATGCTGTGACGAGTGCTGCGTGGAGTCGATGCGCTTCCGGAATCATGCGAGGGAGCATATGCCGGGACTCGCAGCATGGGGTCTAGCATCGTCTCTACAGACCACGATCCCTGGAGCAACCCATGAAGAAACTCGTCCTCCTCATCGCCGCCGTGGCGCTTCTCACCGTCGGCTGCCGCGCCGAGGTGAACGTCCTCGTCGATATCGACGAAGATGGCACCGGTGCCGCGACCTTCGAATTTGGCCTCGACGAGGAATTCCTCGGCGTGATCGAGTCGATGGGCGGATCAGCCGACGACCTGCTCTCGGAGATGGACCTCACATCCGAGGGTGGCACAGCCGTCGAGCGCACCGATGGTGACATGACCTATACGGGCGTGAAGAAAGAGTTCACGGACATCGACGAAATCGCAGCCGATCTCAAGGGCGAGACGACCGACGACGCGCCCTTCAAGGACTTCACCTTCACGATGGACGACAAGCAGGCTGAGATCACCGCCACCGTCTCCGCTCCCGAGCAGGATCTCGGCGAAATCGGCCTCGACCCATCCGCACTCACCGGCGACATCTTCTCGGCGAACTTCATCCTCTCCATGCCCGGAACGGTCAAGGAGCACAACGCCGACGAGGTGCTCGCGGACGGACGTCTCCGGTGGGAGCTGCCACTCCTCGGCGGCGAGAAAGACATCCACGCTGTGTCCGAGTTCGGTGGCGGCGCTCTGTGGTGGTTGTGGATCATCCTCGGTGTCGTGCTGATTGTCGGCGCCATCGCCGTCGTCGCCGCAATCGTTCTCGGCAGGCGCCAGTCGAAGGGCGCTGTTGAGGACGCCGCAGCGCAGTACCCGGAGCCGGCCGTAGACGCCCTCGAGACACCGGAAGCTGAGGCCGCAGAGGAGACCGAAGAAGCCGTCGGCGAGGAGCCGGCAGCCGATGAGCCGGCGACAGACGCCGAAGGCGAGTCCGAAGAGATCTAGGAATCTCACAGCGAGGGGGTGGCCGTTGCGGCTGCCCCCTCTGTTTCGTCACGAACGAACCTCAGAATCTCCCCCGATCCGCGGGGGAGATTTTGTTTGGCCCGCACCCGGAACCGACTGGGATCTCAGGAGCTCTGGATGACGACGGCCAGCAGGCCGTAGGGACCGTCAACGACCCCTACGCCAACATCGGTGAAGCCGTCGCCCGAGGAGGCGGCCTCGGCCAGTCCCCCAACGGTCGGTGCAAGGACGAGATACTCATCGGCGCCGGCGGCCGCGACCTCCGCAGAATCAAGCCGTTCGGCGAGTGGCGTCTGCTCCGCGAACGTTCCGGTCCGGTATGCCTCGAGAGCGCGAGCCGCTGCAACGAGGCTCATCCCCTCCGACCAGGTGAGAAGATCGAGCCCAGCGTCGGCTCGCTCACTGTTGATGTGCTCGTACAGATCGCGTGCCATCGCCACCGAGGCGTGTGCGTCGCTCCCCACCTCTCCGGATGGGAGCGTCACATCCGTGGTGTCGAGATCGATCACCCATCCATCGACGGTGTCTCTGATCCAGATCATGGACTGCAGCGCTCGATCACCGGACAGCGCCCTCATGGCCTGCTGAGCCGTTCCATTCGGCTGTGAGACGTACGCCACGACCGTCGACAGGTCGACATGCGCTTGTGCGACCCCACGCAGCGGCGCAGCGGCGATCAGCGTCACAGCGATGACGACGAGCACGGCCGTGTACATCGCACCGAGCGCCGCGCCACCGAGGCGATTGAGAGCGGGGAAACCGGGAACGTGCTTGATCGACTTGCTGATCAGAGCCCCAACGAAACCGGCGCCGACCGAGATCCCAAGGAAGAGGATCGCACCGCCGATCACGCGCGCCATATCGGGCGCAATGCCGAAGAAATCGTGCAGAACGCTGCCGGCCGTCGGCGCCAGCCGGAACGCGAGGAACGCCCCGATGATGAGCGCCCCCACATCGATCGCCTCTCGGACGAAGCCTCGTACCCATCCACGCACGACAAGAGCAACGAGCAGGACGAGGACGGCGATGTCGATCATGACGCCCGGCTCAACCGTGGCTCCGCGAGCACCCGCTAGCCGGCATCGGAATCGCTCTCAGCCTCCGTGGGAGGAGGAACGACGATCACGTCCATCTCGCGTGTCCAGAACTTGCGCTGTGGCGGCTCGATGAACATCGATTCGGCCGCATCTGTCGGAGTCTGATCGAGGATGCGGGTCCGCCACCAGTACCCGGCGATGATCTTGATCGCTGCGGTGAGGGGCACGGCGATCACGATGCCCCAGAACCCGGCGATGGCACCGGCGAGGACGAGCACGAGGAGGGTGACCGCCGGGTGGAGGCGGACGGTCGCACGAAGAACGCTCGGGCTCACGAAGTTGTTGTCGATCTGCTGAACGATGATCGCGACGACGGCAGCCCACACAGCGGTGGAGAGATCTGCAGTGGTGAGGGCAACGACGATGCCGAGGATCCCCCCGACCCACGGCCCCAGGAACGGCACGATGTTGAGCACTCCGCCGACCATCCCGATGAGCATCCAGAAGGGGAGGTCGATGATGAGGTAGCCGATGCTCAGCATCAGACCGACGATGATTGCGACGAACAACTGGCCTCGCAGGAACCCTCCGACGGCGGTGTTCAGTCGGCGGCCGACGTATGCCACTTCCGCCCGGTTGCGCTCAGGGACGAGTTCAAGGACTCGCTGCTGCAGGTTCGGGAGATCGATGAGCAGGTAGAACGCTACGACGGGCCCTAGAAGGAAGACGAGGATGAACTCGAAAACACCGGTCGTGAGGGTTCCGACTCGGTCGAGGACGATGCTGATGATCGTGTCCTGGTTCTCCGGGTCGTTCAGGTAGTCGAGGATCTGGTCGTATGCCCACAGCGACGGGTCGAGGCCGAACCGCTGCCCGAATGTGACGATCTGCTCGACGAGCTTGTCGTAGAGGACCGGAAACTCGCTCGCGAACTGTCGTGCCTGATCGGCGACGCTCGGGAACACCATGAACCCGACGACCACGCCCAGCGCGAGGATGATGACGAAGCCGATCATCGCCCCAATGAGTCGGTGGACTCCGCGATTATGCAGGGCACTCACAAGCGGATTGAGGACGAACACGACGATGAGTGCGACAAAGAGGGGGGCGAAGATGACGCGACCCTCGATCAACACGTAGGCACCGAAGATCAGGAGGATGAACGCTCCGATCGCGGACCAGGAGTAGATCCCGATGCGGCGGACGAGGTCGTCAAACTCCTCGCGAAATCGGGGGGGTTCGTGGTGCAGGTTCACCGAGTGGTTCCGGTTCTCCTGGCGATCTGTTCGAGGCGATCGTTGCGCATCCGGCGGAGGCGGCGCACCGTCATCGGCGCGTATCGGAGCGCGTCGGCATCATCAATGAGGCGACGTACCGCTTCGTAGTAGCGGGTCGCAGTCATGTCGAGGTACTCGCGGATGGCCCGGTCCTTCGGTCCAGGGAACAGCCACCACGAGCCCTCGAAGTCGAGGACCCTGCGGTCCCGATCGGACACCATGCGCGAAGCGTATCGAGGGGGTGTGACGGAACCGCGGATTTCGCGCCAGCGACGACGCTGTGGGACAGTGGAGGGCCCTATCCCCCCTACGCAGTATCCGTGCAGCGGTCGATGTGCTCGTGGACGTGCTCCATGAGCTGCGCCTCGATCGAACGCAGCGCCCGGGCCGTGGCGAGGTCACCCGCAACGTGGCCTTTGATGTCCGTACGACCGATCTTCGCGTGTCCCTCTGCTTTGAAGGAGCCCGACGGGCACTCCAGCGAGGCGGTTGCCAGTGCCGCTCGATCATCGACATCGACATGCAAGTTCACGACGTAGTCCACAGATCCTCCTCAATCGTCGATCCACCAGTGATCGTGGGACGAACTGGAGTTTTCCGATAGGGCCCATGGTCGGTAGATCGCGCCAACCCCTGGAAACGTTTGTGCCTACGACCACAAATAGTGTGAACGTAGGCACAAACGACGAGGTTGGAGCCGGGTATCGGATTCGAACCTTCTACTCCCGCCGAAGACACACAAGGAACGCACCAAGCGATCACAGCGGAAGAAGGCCATTTGGCAGCAGGACGCGGAGATGCCCGGCACGAGGTCGAGACCGAACAGGGCTCGACCGAAGTGAGGACCCCCGCTGGAGCCGGGTATCGGATTCGAACCGATGACCTTCTCTTTACAAGAGAGATGCTCTGCCGACTGAGCTAACCCGGCGTCTCGGTCAGGATACCCAGCCGCGTGCCCTCGCGACCTCGAACACAGCGAGGGATGTCGCTACCGAGGCGTTGAGGCTCTCGGCCGGACCCGCGTGCGGGATTCTGACGACGGCGTCGCAGCGTTCCACTGTGAGACGATGCAGCCCCTCGCCCTCCGCCCCGACGACGAGCGCTACCGGCTCCGCGAGCAGATCGAAACCGAAGAGCGACCGCTCCCCCGAGCCGTCGAGGCCCACACGCCACACACCGAGCTGTTCGAGCCGGCGCAGCGCCTCCGGAATCGAGGAGACCTCGACAAGTGACACCTCTTCGAGCGTGCCGGCCGCAGCCTTGAAAGCTGCTGCCCCGATGGGGGCCGACCTGCGCTTCGGCACGACCACGGCCTTGATGCCGGCAGCGACCGCCGAGCGAACTGCCGCTCCGAGGTTGCGCTGGTCCTCGAGATGGTCAAACACGAGCAGAGCGGCGGGATCGGCCGCTGCAACCGCGTCCTCGATCGACACGGTCTCCTTCGGCCGGCACATCGCGATGACGCCCTGCGGAGCGGACGTCTTCGCATCGTCCCGTACGTCGTCGACGAACTCGACACGGACGCCGGCAGACCGGGCGTCTTCGGCAAGCCGGGCATAGCTGTCACGCTTGAGGCGACGATGCTCGACCCTGAGCGTCTTCGCTCGTCCCGCCGCGACCGCGGCGGCGACGGCGTGGAAGCCTTCGACCCTATCCCCGATGCCAGCGCGAGCCATCAGCGGTGTCCTCCACAACGATGCCGATCTCTGCGAGGTCGTCGCGGATTGCGTCCGACGTCGCCCAATCCTTCTCCGAACGCGCGGCATCCCTCGCCGCAAGGAGGTCGTCGACCGTGCCGGACGCTGCCCCATAGCGAGATGCGATGTCCGTAACGTCGTCGCCAAGGTCCTCGAGGTCGGTTGGCTCCTCGTCGAGGGCGAATACACCGACGATCTCGTCGTAGGCGGCGATCAGCGCACCGGCGTCGTCACCCGCGTCGAGGCGACGGTTCCCCTCGCGAACGACGTCGAAGAGAATCCCGAGAGCGCCGGCGACGTCGAAGTCCTCGTCCATGAACGTCTTGAATCGGCCCATCGCCTCCTCATCCGGCATGTCTTCGACCGGGCCGGGAACCCTCCGGCGGAAGCCCCACAGCCGATCGAGCGCCGCCTCAGCGTCGGCGATGCCCTCCACGGAGAAGTCGAGGGGCTTTCGGTAGTGAGTCCGCAGGTACACGAGGCGGATGGCTGACGGCCGATACCGGTGAAGGGACTCGACGAGATCGACCACGTGGCCGGTCGACTTCGACATCTTCTCGCCCTCGAGGTTCATCATCCCGTTGTGGAGCCAGTAGGTCGCGAACGGAGCGCCTGTGGCAGCCTCGGACTGGGCGATCTCGTTCTCGTGATGAGGGAAGATCAGGTCGTGTCCACCGGCGTGGATGTCGAACCCATCTCCGAGGTACTTCCGTGCCATCGCCGAGCATTCGATGTGCCAGCCGGGCCGTCCGAGCCCCCAGGGGGACTCCCACGACGGCTCACCCGGCTTCGCTGCCTTCCACAGGGCGAAGTCGAGCGGATCACGCTTGCGTTCGTCGGGATCCACCCTGGCGCCGGACCGGAGATCGTCGGGGTTGTGGCGTGAGAGCTTGCCGTAGTCCGCGTACGAACGCACGGCGAAGTAGACGTCTCCGTCGGCGACATACGCGTGGCCGGAATCCACGAGATCCGATACGAGGTCGAGCATCTCCTCGATGTGATGAGTAGCCCACGGCTCGACGGTTGCGTCCTTCACGCGAAGCAGACGGTTGGCCTCGTTGAACGCGGTATAGGCGCGTTCGACGATGACATCGGTCGAGACGTTCTCTTCAGCGGCAGCATCGATGATCTTGTCGTCGACGTCGGTGACGTTCCGGACGTATGTGACCTCGTACCCGTTCCACTCGAGGTAGCGCCGGATCACGTCGAACACGACGGCGGATCGTCCGTGACCGAGGTGCGGCGCCGACTGGACTGTGGCGCCGCAGACGTACATGCCGATCTTGCCCGCATCGCGCGGTTCGAGTTCGACAAACTCGCGTCCGAGGGTGTTGTAGATCTTCATTGCGGGAAATGGTACCGGCGACAGGGGCCGAGCAACGCGGTAGACCTCATTGTCGCGATTCAGGCTCCCAAAGCCCCCCTGCGTCGTCGCCAGCGCTCCTCCGCGTCCCCCCACTGCGTGGTGGGACGGGATCGAATCGTGCGCCTGTCACCCGCTCGCCGTTCGCGATCCGTAGGATCTCCCCATGCTCCTATTCGCTCACCGGGGAGCCTCGGCTCACGCTCGCGCCAACACGATCGAGGCCTACACCCTCGCCGTCGAGCACGGCGCCGACGGCATCGAGCTCGACGTTCGCAGAACGAGGGACGGCGCCCTCGTGCTCAGCCACGAAGAGCGAGCGGAACCGGAGCTGCCCCCATTCGTAGACCTCGACTTCAAAGAGATCAGGGAGTCGATGCCTTGGGTGCCAACGCTCGACGAAGCCTGGGCGACGCTGGGCCCCGACACACTGCTCAACATCGAGTTGAAGAACCGGCCGGACGAGGTGGATCACGACCCCACCCACCGCCTCGCAGCCTCGGTAGCCGAGTGGTTGGAGCTCAAGGGGGACACCGAACACGTCATCCTGTCGTCGTTCAACCATGAGACGCTCGCGGCGGCGAAGAGGCTTGTACCGGGAGTGCGATCCGGCGTGCTCGTGATGCCGGGGACGGACCCCTATCCGACGATCACCGATGCGCTGGCCAATGGGCACGCGACCGTGAACATCTGGGTCCAAACAGCGCTGAGCGACGGTCGCGACATCGTGGATGCCGCCGGAGATGTCGACGTGCTCGTCTTCACCGTGAATGACCCCGATCAGGCCGTGCAACTCCGAGAAGCCGGGATCGCCGGCATCTTCACCGATGACCCGAGGATGATGCGCGAGGCGCTCAGCGCCTGACGGTGGCCGTCGCCAAGACGGCGATGCCTTCGTCTGCTCCGATGGCGCCCATACCGTCGGTGGTTGTTCCCTTCACCGATACCACCGAGCGGTCGAGTCGCATGACGCTCGCCAACCGGTCGCGCATCTCTTCTCGGTGGGGTGCGATACGCACCGACTGGGAGATGACGGTCACGTCGACGTTGCAGACGAGGTGGGCCCGATCTTCGACTTGGCGAACGACGCGTTGGAGAAGCTCCATCGAGTCGATTCCGGCCATCGTCGGGTCCGAGGAAGGGAAGTATGTGCCGAGATCGCCGAGGGCGAGTGCACCGAGGAGCGCGTCGGCGACGGCGTGGGCAACGACGTCCCCATCGCTCGTTGCTTCTATGCCTCTGGACTCGTCGACGACGACTCCCGCGAGACGGATCGGTCCATCGCCACCGAACCGGTGGGCATCGAATCCGTGGCCGATGCGGATGGTCGAGCTAGCCATGACGGCCCGAGCGTAACGCCTGGGCGAGCGCGAGGTCTTCCGGATACGTCACCTTGATGTTCGCCGCGTCTCCATCGACGACCGCAACGGTCCCGCCGATCGCCTCGATCATGAGCGCATCGTCGGTTGGATCGCCATCGAAGGCTGCATGGGCCTCACGCAAGGAGCGAAGGTCGAATCCCTGTGGGGTCTGCACGGAGACGAGATCTCGACGATCGACGGTCTCGGCAACGAGGCCTCCGTCAATGCGCTTGATGGTGTCGCGAACCGGTACGACTGGGATGACCGCGGCAACGTCTCCCGCGACGAGGCGCGTGACCACTCTGCGCACGACGTCGACGGAGACCAGGGGACGGGCCGCGTCGTGGATGAGGACGAAGCCTTCGGCGCTGGGGATCTCTGCGAGGCCGGCCGCGACCGAGTCGCGCCGACGCTCTCCCCCGGGGACCGCGCCATCGAAGTCCCCGATCACCACGACCTGCTCAACACCCCCCTGGAGCAACGAGTCCCGACTCCATCGCCACATCGGCACGCCGCCGAGTTCGAGGTCATGTTTCGTGCGCCCGAAACGGGTTCCACGGCCGGCGGCGAGGAGAACCCCCCAGATGGGCAATCGATCGCTCATTCCCTGGATGCTATCCGGCGATGGCCAAGCGCTCACTCTTCCGCGATCTCGACCTCTGGGAGAGCTCGCTCGAGCCGCTTCGTCGCCTCTTCTTCGGAGATGTTGAGGGAGAACTCGAGTTCGCTGATGATGATGAGTCGCGCTTTCGCGAGCATGCGCTTGAGCGCCGGCGAGATCCCCTTGACCTTCTGCGCGTAATCGAGGTCACGAATCACCTCGGCGACCTGGAAGATGTCGCCGCTGTTGATCTTCTCGGTGAGAACCTTGTACCAACGGCTCCAGTTCGAACCCGCCTCCTGAGGCTCACCACGCAGCGTCTGAAAGACCTTCCGCGCCTTCGACTTGGAGATGACCGGGCGAACGCCTCGCTCGATCGCTGCGGACGTGGGAACGCTCACAATCAGCTGGTCGGTTGCAATCTCGAGGACGTAGTAGTCCTGCTTCTCGCCCTGGAACTCCTGCTTCACCTTCTTGACGATCGTCGCAGCACCGTGGTGCGGATACACGACCTTGTCGCCGACAGAGAACGGATCCGCCTTCGAGTTCGCCTTCTTCGCTGCGGGCTTCTTGGCCGCCGCCTTCTTCGCTGCGGGCTTCTTGGCCGCGGGCTTCTTCGCCGTCGTCGCCTTCTTGGCGGCGGGCTTCT
>JBDLHX010000028.1:0-25525 GCA_039715165.1 Actinomycetota bacterium | reverse complement strand
CGTCTGATCGGCGGCGACGCTCGGGTCGGACTCCGGCCACGCTTGGAGATGGATGCTCTCCGTGTGTCCGCGCTGCTGCCACAGCTCCTCGGTGACATGTGGGGCCATCGGGGCGAGCAGCATGAGCAGCGTGTCGACCGCCTCATTCCACGCGTCGACGCCGACGTTCGCGGCTCTGCGGGCGTCGAGCAAGTCGTTGCGCAGCGTCATGAGTGCTGCGACCGCCGTGTTCCACTTGAAGGCGACCATGTCGCGGTCGACCTTGTCGATCGTCTGGTGGGTTGAGCGGCGCAGAGCAAGCGATGCATCATCCGACACGGCGTCCGGCTCGTAGCCGGCTGTGCCCATTCTCCACACGTCATCGACGAAGCGGCGCGCTCCGGCGATGCCGCGGGAGTCCCACGGGCCGCCCTTCTCCCAGTCGAAGGCGAACATGAGATAGATCCGGACCGTGTCGGCGCCGTACCGCTCGACGAGCTCGTCGGGGTTGACGACGTTCCCCTTCGACTTCGACATGCGCTGAACCTCGAGATGATGTCGGAGCTGAGTCACGTCGTTGATGCCATCGATCCCCGGGACCTCGACCTCGGCGTCTTCTGCGACCTCGACCGTCACGTCGTCGTCGACCGTCTTGACCTGGAGCGTCCGCTCGGTGCGGCGAAGGAGCTCACCCACGATGGGGCCGGCATCGTCCTGTGCGTGGTCATCAACGCGCACGCAGTTCGCAACGAACCTCCCATCGACCCACTCCCCGGCGATGACCAGGCGATCGCCGTCGCGTTCCTCACCGAGGATCTGTCCCTGATTGCGGACGCTGATCATCGGCTCGTCGAACAGGCCTTCCGGGTCGCGGCCGTGCGATCGCATGGCCTGCGCGGCGTCGTCGAAGACGCCGAGGTCGCGCATGGCCTTGGTGAAGAAGCGCGTGTAGAGGAGGTGCATCGTCGCGTGCTCTGCGCCACCGGTGTATGTGTCGACGGGGAGCCAGTACGCCGCTTCCTCCGGGTCGAACGGCGCCGTCCCGAAGTGGGGGGAGAGGTACCGGTACTGGTACCACGACGAGCACATGAACGTGTCCATCGTGTCGGTCTCGCGGCGCGCCGGCTCCCCCCCGGAGTCGGTGGTCGCGAGGAAGCCCTCATCGGTTGTGAGCGGGCTGGGGCCACCGGTGAACGCCGGAGCTTCCGGGAGCAGCACCGGGAGCGTGGGCTCGGACTCGATCGTCCCGTCATCGCGGAACAGCATCGGGATCGGTCCGCCCCAGTAGCGCTGCCGAGAGATGAGCCAATCTCTCATCCGGTAGTTGATCGCCTCGGCCCCACGATCGTTCTCCTCGAGCCAGTCGATCGCAGCCGCGACCGACGGGTTCTCCCGGCCCTTCGCGTCGTTGGTCGCGACGCCGTCGATCGGCCCACTGCCGACCATTCGGCCGGGCCCGACATAAGCCTCGGGCATCGTCTTGCCGTCGAAACGGTCGGAGCCGACCGGTTGAATCACCGGGACGACGGAGAGGTCGAAACGGCGTGCGAACTCGAAGTCCCGCTGATCGTGGGCGGGGACCGCCATGATCGCTCCGGATCCGTATGAGAGGAGCACGTAGTCGGCCGTCCACACCGGGATGCGCTCCCCGTTGACCGGGTTGATCGCGTAGCCCCCGGTGAAGACGCCGGTCTTCTCGCGGTCCGCCTCCATGCGCTCGAGCTCGGAGCGTCCGGCAGCCTCGGTGCGGTAGGCGTCGACCTCGGTTCGGTATTCGTCGGTCGTGAGTTCGTCGACGAGCGGATGCTCGGGGGCGAGCACCATGAACGTCGCACCCCAGAGGGTGTCCGGCCGGGTCGTGAAGACCGTGATCTCGTCACCGGTCTCAGTCGTGAAGATGACGTCGGCGCCTTCGGAGCGCCCGATCCAGTTCGTCTGCATGGCCTTCACGGGCTCCGGCCACTCGATGCCGTCGAAGGAGAGGAGCTCGTCGGCGTACTTCGTGATGGCGAAGAACCACTGCTCCATCCGCTTCTGGATGACCGGCTGACCCGTGCGTTCGTCCTTGCCGTCGATGACCTGCTCGTTCGCGAGCACGGTCTGCAGGGTCGGTGACCAGTTGACGATGGCCTCACCGCGGTAGGCGATGCCGCCTTCGAAGAAGCGGCGGAACAGCCACTCGGTCCACTCGTAGTACTCCGGGTCGCACGAGATAGCCTCGCGCTCCCAATCGAACATGGCGCCCATCGACCGGAGCTGGCGCCGCATCCGCTCGATGTTGTCCCATGTCCATTCGGCCGGGTGAACGTTGCGCTGAACGGCGGCGTTCTCCGCCGGGAGGCCGAACGCGTCGAAGCCCATGGGGAAGAGCACGTTGAAGCCCTTCATCCTCATGACCCGCGCTCGAGCATCCGAAGGCGTCATCGCGTACCAGTGACCCATGTGAAGATCACCCGACGGGTAGGGGAGCATCGTGAGCGCGTAGTACTTCGGACGCTCCCAGTCGACGACGGAGCGATAGACGCCGTCCGTCTCCCACTGGTCCTGCCAGTGCTTCTCCACCTTCTGATGATCGTATTTCATGAGTCCGTTCCGCTGCGGCAAGGCGGGAATGGTAGGTGCGCAGACGGTGATGGGGTAGTCAGGTGACAGTCGACAGACCACAGCGGACAGCCAAGTACCGGATATCGTGAACCGCGTGAAGAGGTCACCGATGCTGAGTCTTGAAGCCGCGTTGATGCGCTGTGGTGTGAACGGCTGCGTTGATGAGTACGACGGTGTCGCCGTTCGGCTGGTGCCGGGGTGGCTCGAGCGTCTGTGGGGGAGCGGGGTCGAGGCGATGACGCTGCCATGGGCCGTCTATGTCTCGGAGCGAACGTTCGAGCACGTCGACGACGGTCGTGCCTCCGCACTTCTCATCCATGAGGCGACCCACGTCGACCAGTGGCGGAGCCACGGCGCTGTGCGCTTCGTCTCCCGGTACGTAGGGGACTACCTGCGAGGTCGGGCCGTTGGGTTGCCCCATGACACGGCCTACCGTGCCATTCGGTTCGAACGCGAGGCCAGGTCGAGGGCGGGGCAACGGTGAGCGATTACCTCCAGGACGTCGAGTGGAGCATCCCCCAGGCGATCTATGTGTTCTTCGGCGGTCTCGTCGGCGCACTCATCACGACGACGGCCGTCCTGATCGCACGGGGGGACGAACTCGACTTGATCCTCCTGGCCGCCTCCTTCGCCGGTCAGGCAGGCGGGAACCTGGTGGTCATGTGGCTCCTCTCCGTGAGACGGGGGACCGGCAGCCTCTGCCGAGACTTCGGGTTGGCCATCGACATCGGCCACTGGTGGGGGATCCCGGGTGGCTTCATGCTTCAGATCGCGGTCGTGCTCGTGACCGCTCCGCTCCTACAGCTGCTCTTCCCCGACGGTGCACCTCAACAGGGCATTGCGGAGATCACCGAGGAGGTCACATCGTTCGCGGACGGGATGATCATCGTGCTCATGGTCGGCGTTGCCGCACCGGTGGTCGAAGAGATGCTCTTTCGCGGCATGCTGCTATCCCGGCTCGTTCGTTCGATGTCACCCCTCTGGGCGGTCGTGGTGCAGGCGCTCGTGTTCGGAGGCGTGCATCTCCTCGACCCGAGCGCCATCGCAGCGTTTCCCGGCCTGGTGATCGTCGGCGCCGTGCTCGGCTACGCGGCAATTCGCACGGGGAGTCTCTCGCTGCCGATCATGCTCCATGCAGGCGTGAACTTGACGGCAGTCGTGCTGCTCATCTTCGGCGGTCAATTCACCGACTGGCTCGATGAGCTCGCAGAGACCGGGGCTGCAGAGGCGCTTTTCTCGATCTTGGGCTGACGACATCCTTCCCATCGGGCTTCGGATCTGATAGACGTCTCTGTGTGGCGCATCGTGATGTGGAGGCGATGTGCCAGAAGCGAAATCCCCGGTCGGGCTCATCGTGGTGGCTGCTGCGCTGGCGCTGGCCGTCGGCGCCGGTGCCTGGTTTGGAAATCGCAGCCAACCTCTGCCCCCGCCCGCGACCGGAGGAGGGGTGTCGCACACGACCATCGTCGGGACGATTGTCGTTCACGTCTCGGGAGCAGTCCGGCATCCGGGGCTCGTCACGGTTCCCCTCCACGCTCGGATCGCCGACGCCGTCGCTGCCGCGGGTGGAGCAACGCCGACCGCTGATCTGGGAGGCCTGAACCTGGCCGCCGAGGTCCGGGACGGGGACCAAGTCGTTGTTCCGACGCCTGGGGAGGCACGCGGCTCGCCCACGAACTCCGACCATGGCGTCGACCTGAATCGTTCGTCGGCAGCGGAACTCGAGGGTCTCCCGGGTGTCGGCCCGGTCCTCGCCGAGCGGATCGTTGCCTTCCGAGAGCAGAACGGTCCCTACACCGCGGTTGAGGACCTCCTCGACGTCGGCGGCATCGGTGAGGCGAAGCTCGCCGCGATGCGCGACTCGATCGTGTCCCCATAGGGATGCGAACCCCCTCCCGCTCCGGGTGGTGGACGCTTTCAGCGGCCGTGCTCATCTGGATCGGCGCCGGCTGCGGAATGAGGTGGGGAGCGGCGACAGCGATCCCTCTCGTCGCCGCAGCGAGTGTCGTCATGCTGAGAACTCGGGCCGTCGGGGTGCTCCTTGTCCTCGGGGCAACAGGGGTGCTGTCCGGCTCGTTCGCATCTGCGCGTATCGAGGCGACGATGACGGCAGCGGTTCCCGAGGGCCCGGTCGAGTTTGTCGGCGTGGTTGCGGAGGACGCCGGTCCGCGACGGCCGGCGGTGGTCAGGCCCGAGGCGATCCGGAGAAACGGCGAGTGGCAGCCGTGGCCCGGTCCGCCGCTTGCCGTCGGCCCCGGCGATGGCGCTCTGCTCGTCGCCGGACAGCGAGTCAAAGTCGCCGGGGTACTCCGCTCGGCGCCCGGCCGGATTCGAGGTGATCCGATCGCGGGTCGCGTCACGATGAGAAGCGCGGAGCCGCTCGGGACGGCGGGAGGCCCGTTCTACGTCCTCGGCAACGCCGTGCGCGATCGAGTCAGGGCGGTGCTCGACACGTCCGAGCGGACCCAGGCGCTCGTCGCCGGGTTCCTCATCGGGGACACGTCGGGCCTCGGACCCCGGGATCTCGAGAACCTGAAGCGCACCGGGCTCACCCACTTCGTGGCCGTTTCCGGAAGCAACGTTGCTCTGTTTCTCGCCGGGTGGTGGATTGCAACGGCCGTCTTCGGCATAGGGCCGAAGCGTCGCTTCGTTCTCGGTGTCGTGGGACTTGGGATCTTCATCGTTGCCACCCGATGGGAGGCCTCGGTGCTGCGTGCGGCGTTCATGGCCTCGCTCGTGCTCGCGGCTGCGGCCGCAGGTGTGGCGGTCGATGCATGGATCGCCATCGGGGCGGCGGTCGCCGTGCTGCTGCTTCTGAGCGGACAGCTTGCCCTCGATGTCGGGTTCCAGCTCTCGGTCGCGGCAACGATCGGCATCCTCGTCGGTGCGAGCATGTTCGCAGGCCGAAGGCCGAGAGCCCTGTGGGCGACGCTCGGAGCGGCAACGTCCGCCCAGATCGCAGTCGTGCCCGTGCTTCTCTGGCACTTCGGGACGGTCCCGCTGATGTCTCCGATCGCCAACCTCCTCTCCGCCCCTCTCGTATCGGCATCGACGATCACCGGCTCGCTCGCCGTGCTGACCGGGTGGAGCCCGGCCGTTGCCGTCGCCGCCCGCCTCGCCGGTCTCGTGCTTGCCGTCGCCGATCTGGCAGCCGACTGGCCCCAGCTCGGCATTGCGGGCGTCGGTGTCGCCGGGTGCACAGCGATTGGCCTGCGGTGGCACCGGACCCGGCCGCTTGCGGTGATCGCCGTTGCTCTCGCGGGCGCCATCGCCGTGCTCTCGCCTGTCGGCGTGCCCGACGAGCCGACCGTGACGTTCCTCGACGTTGGGCAGGGCGATGCGGTCCTGCTCCGTGACCCGGGCGGCGGCGTCGCCCTCATCGACGGTGGTCGCGATCCGCTCGTCCTCGCCGAAGCCCTGCGGCGTCACGGGATCGGGAGGATTGACCTCCTTGTGGCGAGCCACGGCGACGTCGACCACGTCGGGGGATTCGACGGCATCGTTGGTGATCACTCGATCGGCCGCCTGTGGGTTCCCGACCATCCGGACGTCGGCCCCGAGTTGGAAGGCCTCATCGCTGATGTGCTCGCCGCGGGGATCCCTCTCGACCGAGTCCGTCCGGGAATCACATACGGGCTCGGGGGCATCGACATCGAAGCGCTCGCACCGCGAAGGCGGTATCTCAGCCGGAACGACGGATCGATCGTGTTGTGGGTCGAGGCGGGAAGAACGCTGCTCCTCCCGGGGGACATCGAGGCCGTGGCCCAGGGCGAGCTACCGCCGCTCACTCCGGACGTTCTCCTCGTTCCTCACCACGGTGCAGCGACGACCGATCCCAGATGGCTGGCGAGGACGGTCGGCAAGACCGCTGTGATCAGCGTCGGCGAGAACACGTACGGGCACCCGGCACCAGAGACTCTTGCAGTGCTCGACGGTGTCGGCTCGGAGGTCCATACGACGATGGACGACGGGGACGTCACGATCGAGCTCGGAACACGCTGACTTCGGCGACCGCGGCCGGGACCCTGTCGCGGCAAGTGCGGGGAGGGATCACACGCCAACGAGCTCTCGATCGCCCAGACCGTCCCGATCCTCGAGACAGTTCCGTTCCGACGGAGCCGACTGTGTCCGGCAGGGAGTCGCGATCACCAGAAGGCTCGGCAGCACGACGAGGGAAGCGATGAGGGCGAGGCCGATCATCACCGCCGTGAGGGTGCCGAACGTCGCGAATATCGGAGTCGGTGCCACTGCCATCACGGTGAAGCCGAGGACCGACGTCAGAGCGGAGAGGACGAGCGCACCGCCGGTTCCCTCGCCTGCGCGCCGAACGGCTTCGAGGCGGTCGGGGGCGTTCGCCAGCTCCTCGCGATACCTCGCAGTGAAGTGCGTCGAGAAGTCGATGCCGACCCCGACGGCGATCGCAGCGATCGTGGCCGTCACGACGTTCACCGTGTAGCCGGCGATCGCCATGAACGCGTACACGCCGGTGACGACGAAGGCGATCGGGACGACGCTGACGAGGGCGTAGCGGAACGAGCGGAGCAGCAGCGAGGCGAGGATCAGCGTCAGCAGCACGGCGAGCGGCAGCGACACCATCATCGAGCGGGTGAATGCAGCCAGCCCGTAGTAATTCGCCAGCACGCCGCCGGAGACGCTCGCCTCGAGGCCCGGGACGGCCGCCTCGACCGAACCCGCCGCATCAATCAACGCACGTTCCGCCGGCAGGATGATGTCCCCGTCTGTGAAGCTGCGGATCATGACAACGATGGCTGTGGCCTGAGACGTGGCTCCGTCGTCGGCGAGCACGCCCGGCACCTCGGCCGGAGGCAGCGCCATCGATCCGTCCGGGAGGGGAACGCCGTGGACAGCGATGTAGTCGTAGACGGCTCGAATCGCCGTCGGGGAGTCCGGATAGCCGTCTCGGTCGGCGTCGCCGAGTTCGACGCCGTTTGAAGAGATCGTCTCGACGGCCGCCGGTGATGCGAGGGTCATCTGCACGAGATCCCCCGCGTGGAGATCGACGAGCAGGTCGCCACCGCCGTTCCGCCCGAATGCCGCGTCGGAAGTGTCGAGTTGTTCGACGGCGTTGTCGAGAGCGACGAGCGCGGCCGGGTTCGTCAGGTCTCCTTCGACGAAGACGTAGCCGGAGCCATCGCCACTCGACGGGAAGTGCTCATCGACCCGCTCGACGGACCGGACGAAGTCGGTCTCGGTCGAGAGGAAGTCGGTGATTTCGAATCCGGACTCGACCTGCAGCGCCACGATGAAGGCAAGGCCACCGATCGCGAGAACAGCCGGCACCGTCGCGACGCGCCACTTCGCCAGGAACCGGACGAACGAGCCGGCCGATTCCAGTCCGTGCGCCGCGCCGCGGTGCTCGATCTGGGTCGGGGTGCCCCGGAGCGCCGCTCGCCGGTTTCGGCGGCGCGTCAGCAGTGCCGGAGCGCCGATGAGCAGGACGAGGACGGTGAGGAATGCGGCGATGCCGGGGCCGGTCATGATCGCGGCGAGGGCGACGGCCACGCCTCCGGTGACGGCTGCGGCGACCATGGCCGCGGCGTAGACGTACTTGGACACTCCCTTGACGGGGTTCGCTCCGACGAAGCCCTCGATGCCGAGGAGGACACGGGGGGCGATCTGCCCGAGGAGCACGTACGACCAGCCAAGGGCGATGGCCGCGCCGATGCCGAATTCGACGATCGCTTCGGTGCCGGAGGACGCGTTCGCGAGGAACGCTGCGATGGATGAGGATGCTGCGAGGAGCAGGGCGGTGAAGACCGCGGTCATGCCTGCGGGGTATGCCTTCGTTCTCGACATCCCCTGCTCGACCTGCATCTCGCGAACCCGCCCGACGCCGTGGATGTAGAAGTCGACACCGAAGCTGATCGCTGCAATCGGGACGACGAAGGCGAGCAGCATCGATCCCATCTTCAGACCGAGCAGCGCCGACGTGCCGTAGTAGGCGATGGTGGTGGCCGCGAGGCCTGCGGCAACCACCACCGCCGACCAGTAGGAGCGGTGAACGACGGCGATCAGCAGGATGATGAGGGCGACGGCCAGGAAGATGTACGGTGCCGAGCCGGCCGTGGCCTCGGAGAAGGTCAACTCACCGTCGATGGCGACGCCGATGGCGTCGGTGTGAACGAGGTCCTCTTGGAGCTGTGCCTGAACATCGCGCAGCCACTCCTCGGCGGCCGCGCTGTTGCCGAAGGTGGAGGTGTCGTAGACAACCTGGGTCGTGAACGCGGGGGAGTTCCAGGTCTCGCCGCTCTGTGTGGTGACGTTCTTGGACGACTCCGACAGGCTGTGGCGCATGTCTGCGAACGGCGCGCCATCGTCGAGCACGGCAGTGACCGCGAACTTCACGTCCGCGTCGGAGGCCGCCTCCAGCCCGTCCGGGAGCGATGCATCGACGATGTCGACGATCGAGAGCACGCCGGGGATCGTCGCACCGGTGTCGGGATCGAACCGGTCGACGAGATGCGCCTGATTCTCCGACGAGGACCGGACGCGGTCGGTGGCGGCCTTCCACTCGCGGAACGAGGCGGCGGTGAGGACATCGCCTCCGTCCGTCGATTCGACGAGGAATGTCGCCTGCGCCGCGGTGGAATTCGAGGCGAGCGTCGTCCTCACCCGCTCATCCACGGCGAAGATCTCGCCCTCCGGCTCGAAGCTCGGCTCGTCGGAGTCCGCCATCACCACACCGGCACCGCCGATCGCTATGACGGTGAGAACCACCGCTGCCGTCACGATCAGTGCGTGCCGGTTGATCCAGTCATACGTGCGGTAGATGCGTGAGCGGTCCATGTATTCCCTCCCTGGGCATCCCCAACCGGGGATCGTTCTCGTCTTGCGCCATCGTGAGGGAGGAGGCGGATCGGGCCAATCGGGTATGACCCGATGGGTTCCCTGAACGGTCCGGGGCGCGCTCAGGGATGACCCCGACTTGCACAGTGGCGACCGAGCGCGGAGACTCTGCCCAATGCCTTTCTTCGTCATCAGTGGGCCACGCGACGCCGGGCCGGGAGAACGCGAGCTGATGCTCGACAAGGCGACCGAGCACTTCGCCGACGTCGGCATCACCGATCAGCAGCGCATCGACGTTCCTCCGAAGGGCACTGCGGAGAGCGGTGAGGGCCAGCTGCGGGACACGGTGCAGGGGATCGTGCCCGCGCTGCAGAGCGGCTCGCTCTTCGGCGATGCGGCAGGCGTCTGCGTCGTCGACGCCCAGAACCTCCTCAAGGGTGAGGCCGAGGTCATCGCCGAACTCATCGCTGCTGCCGATCCTGATGCCGTGACCGGCGTCTTCGCCGCCTTCGGGGCCATCCCGGCACCACTCGGAGCGATGCTGAAGAAGCACGGCACGGTGGAGACGGTGAAGAAGATGAGGGAACGAGACGCGGCACGATGGCTCTCCGAGGCCGCCGCCGAGCGCAAGGTCAAGATCGAGTCCGGCGCTGTGTCGGTACTCGTGCGCCGATTCGGCTCAGACGTCGCTGCCATGGGGCAGGCGCTCGACCAGCTCGCCGTCGACGGTTCGACGATCACGGAGGGCGACGTCCTCGGCCGCTACTCGAACCGGCCCGACGAACCGATGTGGCTCCTCGCCGACGCCATCAATGCCGGCGACGAGGGTCAGGCGCTCCGCCGCCTCGCCGACTTCCTCGAGCACGGGCATCCCCTCGCGTTGCTCTCGTTCCTCGAAGGCGAGGTCCGGAAACGATCTCTCGCAGCCATTGCCCCGGATCAGGAGACGTATGCGGCGTGGGTGGGCTCGGCGCCTTCGTCGTATCCGGTGCGCAAGGTCTGGGAGCGGCGCCGGTCGACGCGTGGGGAGGGGCTGCGACGATCGCTCGACGCCCTCGCGAGGGCGGACATCCAAGTGAAGACGACTCCCGAGCCGACGCACCGGGTGACGCTGGAGCGCCTCATCGTGGCGATGTGCCGCTGGCTGGGGCGCTGAAGCGCGGTATCAAGTGTGAAGTAGCAAGTATCAAGTACTGGCTACTGGCCACTTGCTACTCAAAAACGCGGACGGCCGCGATGCGGTATGTGAACGTCCCGCCGGGTGCTTCGTAGCTGACTTCGTCGCCGGGTGCGGCACCGAGCAAGGCCAGACCGAGCGGACTCTGAGGCGATGCGAGGAGCATGCCCTGAACCTGGTTCTCGGATGGTGCGACGAAGAACTCGTACTCGTCCTCGTTGTCGTCGATCACGGTGACGACGGTCCCGATCTCGACGAGGCCCGAGTTCTCCACCTCTCGCACTTCGGCGGTCTCGATGAGATGGTCGAGCTTGCGGATGCGAGCCTCCATGAGGCCCTGCTCGTTCTTGGCGGCGTCGTACTCGGCGTTCTCGCGGAGGTCGCCGTGGTCGCGTGCCTCGGCGATGCGGGCGGAGATCTCCCGACGGCCGTCGGTCTTCAGATGATCGAGCTCTGCCTTCAGCTTGTCGTAGGCCGCAGGCGTCAGCCAGGTAGCGGAATCGGACATGGGCTACGCGAGGATGGAGCGAACCCGTCGGGTGAGGCGAGCCTTGCGCCGCCCCGCGGTGTTGGCGTGAAGAACGCCCTTCGAGGTGGCCATGTCGATGCGCTTCTGGGCATCTCGGAGGAGCTCTTCGGCCTTCTCAGCATCCCCGGCCTCCGCAGCGGCCAGAGCGCTCTTCTCGCGCGTCTTGAGTTCGGAACGGATCGCACGGTTGCGTTCGTTACGCTTCTCGGTTTGGCGATTGCGCTTCATTTGGGACTTGATGTTGGCCATTGCTGAGAAACCTCGTGAGGTGGTGGGGACGGCCCGTAACGTTAACAGGAGAACGGCTCAACGGTACACTGAGACACCCCGTCCCCGGATCTCACTCATGACCGCTCCGTCGCGTATCCGCAACTTCTCAATCATCGCGCACATCGACCACGGCAAATCGACCCTGGCCGATCGCCTGCTCGAGCGAACCGGCGCGATCTCGGAGCGGGAGATGCGCGACCAGGTGCTCGATGAGATGGACATCGAGCGCGAGCGGGGCATCACGATCAAGGCGAACGCCGTACGGATCGACTACACGGCCCTCTCCGGTGAGACGTACCAGCTCAACCTCATCGACACCCCCGGCCACGTCGACTTCTCCTACGAGGTTTCGCGTAGCCTCGAAGCTTGCGAAGGCGCCCTTCTCGTCGTCGACGCATCTCAGGGTGTTGAGGCCCAGACGCTCGCCAACGCCTACCTCGCCATCGAAGAGGGGCTCGAGGTCATCCCCGTCGTCAACAAGATCGACCTCCCGGCCGCCGACCCGGATCGGGCGGCCGAGGAGCTGGCGTCCGTCCTCGGCGGCTCGGCTGATGAGGTGATTCGGGTCTCTGCGAAGACCGGTATCGGCATCGACGAGCTTCTCGAAGCCATCGTCGAGCGCCTCCCGGAACCTGAGGGCAATTCCAAGGGGCCGTTGCGGGCGCTCGTGTTCGACTCGTTCTACGACACATACCGGGGCGTCGTCAGTCACATCCGCGTCGTCGACGGGAGCATCGCGAAGCGCGAGGCGGTCCGATTCATGGCGACACATCTCGACGTCGAGGTCGACGAACTCGGGATTCGTCGCCCGGCCGGCGAGGTCGTCGACCGGCTCGAGGCCGGCGAGGTCGGCTATCTCATCACCGGGGTGAAGGAGATCGACCTCATTCGCGTCGGCGACACGGTTACGGACACCGACGACCCGACGCCGGTCGCGCTCCCCGGGTACCAAGAACCGAAGCCGATGGTGTTCTCCGGGCTGTTCCCGACCGACGGTGACGACTTCGAGCGTCTCAGAGAAGCACTCGAGAAGCTGCGGCTCAACGACTCGTCACTCGTCTATCAGGCAGAGACGAGCAGAGCGCTCGGCTTCGGATTCCGTGTCGGGTTCCTCGGCCTCCTGCACATGGAGATCGTGCGTGAGCGTCTCGAGCGCGAGTACGGCCTCGATCTCGTCGCGACCGCCCCGTCGGTCGCCTACCTCGCGAACCTCGCTTCCGGTGAGCAAGTCCCGGTCCGCAGCCCGCAAGACCTCCCGGACGCGTCCGTGCTCGAATCGATCGAAGAGCCGTACGTGAAGGTGATGATCATCACACCGTCCGAGTACATCGGGACGGTCATGGAACTCGTCCAGCAGCGACGCGGCACCATGGGCGAGATGACGTACCTCTCTCCCGAGCGCGCCGAGATCCACTACCGGGTCCCGCTCGCCGAGATCGTCTTCGACTTCTTCGACCAGCTCAAGTCGAGGACACGCGGATACGCCTCGCTCGACTACGAACCGGACGGCTACCAGGTCTCCGAGCTCGTGCGGGTGAACATCCTTCTCAACGGGATCCCCGTGGACGCGTTCTCGACGATCGTCCATCGCGACAAGGCCTACACATACGGCAAAGCCATGGTGAACCGGCTTCGCGAGCTCATCCCGCGTCAGCTCTTCGACGTCCCCATTCAGGCGGCCATCGGGACTCGCATCATCTCGCGTGAGACGATCAAGGCGAAGCGCAAGGACGTCACCGCGAAGTGCTACGGCGGCGACATCACGCGGAAGCGCAAGCTCCTCGAACGTCAGAAGGAGGGCAAGCGCCGCATGAAGATGGTCGGCCAGGTCGAGGTGCCGCAAGAGGCGTTTGTGGCAGCCCTCAAACTGGAGACGTAGAGCAGTAGTGAAGTAGACCAGTAGCTGAGTAGCTGAGAGGGGCGTCATGAGTACCGGATACCGGATACCGGATACCGAGTACTCCGTGTCGCCCGACTCGGTGGAACTGGCCGAGCAGGCGCGATCGTGGAAGTCCGCCTACGTCCACATCCCCTTCTGCGCACAACGGTGCCCGTACTGCGACTTCGCCGTTGTGGCGGCAGATGAGCCGGGGGGCGACGAAGCCGCCCGCTACGTCGAAGCGATCCTGGCGGAGATAGCCATGGAGGACACACCGTTTCCTCTCGACGCCGTCAACTTCGGTGGCGGGACCCCGACTCGCGTCGATGCCTCCGATCTCGGTCGCATTCTCGGCGCACTCGATCAGCGCTTCGGGATCGCCGACGATGCGGAGGTCAGCATCGAGGCCAATCCTGAGGACTGGAGTCCGACCTACGGTGACGCCCTCCTCTCTGCAGGGTTCAATCGTGTCTCGTTCGGCGTTCAATCGTTCGACCCGGTCGTGCTCAACTCGCTCGGACGAACGCACAGCCCCGACGAAGCCGAGTCTGCGGTCCGGGCCGCCCGGGAATCGGGGTTCGATACCGTCAATCTCGATCTCATCTACGGAGCACCAGCCGAGACCAACGACTCGTGGAGCGCCACCGTCGACCGAGCTCTCGGACTCGGACCGGATCATCTCTCCGCGTACGCCCTCACCGTGGAGGGCGGTACCGCGCTCAGTCGGGCCATCCGCGGCGGTGCGCCGTCCCCCGATCCCGACGTTCAGGCGGATCGCTACGAATACGTCGACGCTGCAGCTCGGGCGGCCGGCTTCGTGCGCTACGAGGTCTCCAACTGGGCCCGGCCCGGCCGCGCCTGTCTCTACAACCTGTCGACCTGGATGATGGGGGAGTTCCTCGCCTTCGGTACCGGAGCCCACGACTACCGGGACGGGGCACGCGGGCGCAACATTCGGCGGCTCGACGCCTACCTGTCGAAGGTGGAGTCCGGCGAGCGTCCGAGATCGGGCAGCGAGCGACTCGACGACTTCGAGTCGGAGCGGGAGCGGTTCATGGTCGGCCTGCGCCTCGCGGCGGGCGTTGCTCTGGGTTCGATCGGCGGTCCGTTCGTCGAGTGCTTCGATGGCGGGCGCCTCCTCGACGCCGGGATCGTCCGGGTTGACGGTGATCGTGTGGTCGTGGAGAGACCCCTCTTGACCGATCTGGTTGCTCGATCCGTTCTGTCAGTCTCGCCCGGCGACTGCTAACTTTCGAAGATGCTCGATGACCGCAAAGCGCGGATCCTCCAGGCGCTCGTAGAGGAGTACATCCGCACCGGTGAACCGGTGAGTTCCCGTGCGATCCTCGACCGAAGCGCCCTCGACGTTTCGTCGGCAACGATCCGCAACGAACTCACCCGGCTCGAGTCCTATGGCTTCGTCGCGCAGCCCCACACATCGGCAGGACGCATCCCGACGCATCAGGGCTACCGCTACTACGTCGACCACTGTTCTCCGGCGCGTCTCCGCTCGGCGACGCACGACAGGATCCGGGCGTTCTTCGCCGACGTGCACCACGAGGTTTCTCGGCTGCTGAAGGAGACGTCGGGCCTCGTGGCCGACCTGACCCACCTCCCGTCGGTCGTGATCGGTCCTCAGGCCGACGTCGACCGAGTCCACGCCGTCCATCTCGTGAGGATCGCCGCTTCGACGATCCTCGTCGTCCTGATCGCGGAGACCGGCCAGGTGACCCAGCAGATGATCTCGCTCGGGTTCGAGCCGACCGACGCACAGCTCGACGAAGCCGAACGGATCATCGAACAGGTGTATTCGGGGCGCGGGCGCGACGAGGCAAGCTCCGATCAGCGATTGGCCAGCAGTGACCTACCCGATCTCGTCCGGCGGATCATCGATCCGGTCCACGACGAGATCCAGGGCGCTGAAATGTCCGAGCCTGAGCTGTTCATCGGAGGGGCGAGCCAGCTCGCCGGGCTCTGGGCGGACTTGGCGATCGTTCATCGGATGCTCGATCTCCTGGAAAGGGACTCGGATCTCCAGGCCATGCTCGGCGAGTCGTCCGACGGCACGAGCGTCCGGATCGGCGAGGAGATCAGCGACACGCTGGACCTCGCCGTTGTCAGCACCCCGTTCGGGCCGCGAGGCACCGGACGAATCGGTGTGATCGGGCCGATGCGCATGGACTACCGCAGAACGATCCGGGTCGTTGAGGAGATTGGTGAGAGCCTCGAGGAGAGCCTGGGAGCCGACGGATGAAGGACTACTACGAGGTGCTGGGCGTAGGCAGGGATGCCACGCCCGACGAGATCAAGAAGGCATTCAGGAGCCTTGCCCGTGATACGCACCCAGACGCCAACCCGGACGACCCGGGAGCAGAGGAGCGCTTCCGCGAGGTTGCCGAGGCCTACGAGGTCCTGTCCGATCCCGAGCGAAAGGCCCGCTACGACAGGGGCGAGGTGTTCGGAGGGGGCGATCTGTTCTCGCAGTTCGGAGGCCTCGACGACATCCTCCAGCAGTTCTTCGGCGGTGGATTTGGCGGCTTTGGCGGCTTCGGCGGGCGCCGGGCAGGCCCGCGTCGCGGCCCCGATATCGGCGCAACGGTGTCGCTCACGCTCGAAGATGCCGCCATCGGCACGAGTCACGAGATCGAGTTCAAAGCACCCGGTACGTGCGACCGGTGTAACGGTGTCGGTGCCGAGCCGGGGCACCAACCGACGACGTGTCCCACATGTCGAGGTGCAGGACAGGTGCAGGTCGCGAGAGATTCGTTCCTCGGACGGATCATGACCGTGACTCCCTGTACGCAGTGCAGTGGCAAGGGGCAGATCATCGAGCACCCGTGCACGCAGTGTGAGGGCGGTGGCCTCGTCACCGTCGATCGCACCCTGACGGTCGAGGTTCCGGCGGGCGTCGAGCATGGAACCCGGCTCCGCCTCTCAGGCCGCGGCGGGGCAGGCGAGCGCGGGGCACCCCCCGGTGACGTCTATGTCGAGATCGGCATCGAATCGGACGAGCGCTTCGACAGGGTCGGTGACGAACTCCACCACCGTGTTGAGATCGGCATCAGCGAAGCGGTCTTCGGCACGACGATCGAGGTGCCGCTCATCGACGGTGACGCCGAGAGCATCGACATCCCTGCGGGGACTCAGCCCGAGACGGTGTACCGCCTCGCCAAGAAGGGCATGCCACGCCTTCGTCGGCGTGGACACGGCGACTTGTTCGTGCACATCGGCGTTGCGATACCGACCGAACTGACCGATGAGCAGGAAGAGGCCCTCCGCAGCTACGGAGAGCTCCGTGACGAACGCCCGGCCGACCGCAAGCGCGGTCTGTTCCGCCGATGACGTGAGGCACGTCCCGCACTGCTACCTCCCCGCCCCCTGGGTGGGTGATCAGCTTGTACCGGACGATGTGGCCGTTCGTCACCTCGAACGTGTTCTCCGACTCGTACCGGGCAACGCCGTCTCCTATACGGACGGAACGGGCAGGGTCGGAATCGGGACATGGGCGCCACCGTTCATCGAACGCGGCGACGAAGAACTGACGGCACACGGACCGCCCATGGTGGCGATCGCCGTCGCCCCACCCAAGGGGGCGGAGCGGCAACGGTTCGTCGTTGAGAAGCTCGCAGAACTCGGCGTGCGGCGCCTCACCTGGCTCGACGCCCGATACAGCGATGCGAAGCCACCGAAGCCCGACAAGGCAGCAGCGTGGGCCATCGGAGCCCTCGAACAGTCGCGAGGAGCATGGCTCCTCGACGTCGATGGGCCGCTCTCTCTGGCCGAACTGTCCGGCGCCGTCGCTCTCGCCCATCCCGACGGGGAGCCCCTCGGGTCTGGATCCCAGATCGACACGATTGCGATCGGGCCGGCGGGCGGATGGCATCCGGACGAGGTCGCCGGGGTGGGGAAGGCGGTCACGCTCGGAGAGCGCATTCTGAGGACCGAGACGGCCGCGATTGTGGCCGCCACTCTGGCCATTCACGCCTGAAATATCGAAAACCCTGTTGCACGGTGCTGCATTGAGCGCGTAGACTGCCTACAGAGAGCGGTTAGGGCAGCGCTCTCGGTGTCAACGGGAGGCATCGATGGCTTCATACAACGAGTTGGTGGGTGAGCGTCTCCGTTCCATCCGTCGACAGCGTGGTTTCTCGCTTCAGGAAGTCCAACGGCTCTCCAGAGGAGAGTTCAAAGCAGCCGTGCTCGGCGCGTACGAACGCGGTGAGCGCAGCCTCTCCGTTCCCCGCCTCCACCGGCTTGCCGGCTACTACGGCGTGCCGGTCATCCAGCTCCTGCCCCCGGAGCCGGCAGCGATCACCGCCCAACCGGACGAGGACAAGATCATGATCGACCTGGGCCGTGTCGAACACCTCGACGGTCCCGAGGGCACGATGATCGAACGGTTCCTTGCGTCGATCCAGGTCGAACGCCAGGACTTCAACGGCAAGGTGCTCACCGTGCGGCGCGACGACCTTCGGGTCCTCACTCGTCTCATCGGGGACGAAGAGACCCTCGCGTCCCGGATCGACGAAATCCGCGTCCAGCAGACCTCCTGAGATCGCACGGCCGACAACGGCCTCGACTCAATGGCTTGACGGGGACCGCCGATATACTCATCATCACCGAATGGGCCAAGCCTTTCTCCCCGAGTCCTCTACCGATGAGGATCCTCTCCTGTGACCAGCACAACCACAAGTGACGTACGCGTACGCGTTCCGAGCAACCACCTCATGGTGGAGTTGCTCGGTGAGCGCGATGTGCACCTGCGCCAGGTGGAAGAGGCCTTCCCCCTGGCGCGGATCGTCGCGCGCGGCAACGAGATCAGTATCAGCGGACCCGAACACGCGACAGAGGCGGCCGGAACGGTCCTCGACGAACTCCTCATCGTCGTTCAAGAGGGGGAGCAACTCGACGACGATCGTGTGGCTCGGGTCATCGACCTCGTGCGTCGCGACATTCCGAGCCCTTCCGGCGTCTTCACCGAGTCGATCGCTGTCGGTCGTGGTCGCCACGTCCGTCCCAAGACATTCGGCCAGAAGCGCTACGTCGACGCGATCCGGGACAACACTCTCGTCTTCGGTATCGGCCCGGCCGGCACCGGCAAGACCTACCTCGCCATGGCGTGTGCAATCGAGTCGCTCGTCTCCGGCGCCGTGAAGCGCATCATCTTGAGCCGTCCGGCCGTTGAGGCGGGGGAGCGGCTCGGGTTCCTCCCCGGTGACCTCGCGGCGAAAGTCGACCCGTATCTGCGACCCCTCTACGACGCGCTCTACGAGATGCTCGGCCCAGACGAGACCACCCGGCTCATGGAGCGGAGCACGATCGAGATCGCTCCACTCGCCTACATGCGCGGACGCACACTCAACGATGCCTTTGTCGTCCTCGACGAAGCCCAGAACACGACTCCCGAGCAGATGAAGATGTTCCTCACGCGGCTCGGGTTCAACTCGAAGATGATCGTGACGGGCGACATCACGCAAGTCGACCTCTCCGACGGGAGGGGCTCCGGACTCAAGATGGTTGCGGGGGTTCTCGCAGGCATCGAAGGGATCGCGTTTGAGGAGCTGACCGCCGACGATGTCGTGCGGCACCGCATCGTCGCCGCAATCGTCGAGGCGTACCGGCGGTTCGAGGAGAACCAGTCGTGAACATCAACCGCACCGCGCTCATCAACACCGGCATATTGGCGATCACGATCATCCTCGTGTCCGCCATCGTGACCTTCGGGCGGGACACCGGTGGAGAGGTGCCGATCGAGATTGCGATCGGCCAGCCGTCGCCACAGGACTTCGTCGCTCAGCGGTCGACCGATCCTATCGAGGACGTTGCAGCGACCGAGCTGGCACGGGAGAAAGCCCGTGCGGAGGTCGAGACCCAGTACACGAGCGACAACGAGTCGACCTACACGGTCATCCGTCTCGTGAACTCGTTCTTCGCGGATCTGCGAGCGACAGCCATCGACGAAGAGGCCCGCGCGGAGCAAGAGGCGGCGGCCGCGACCACGACCACAACGACGACGGTTCCAGAGACGACAACGTCTTCGACCGAGCCCGGTGAGACGACGACGTCCACGTCGACGACGACTACGACCACGCTGCCACCGACGACGACCACGACGACACTTCCCCGCCGCGTGATCGCGGACCAGGTCACGATGCTCACCCTGAGGTATCCGTCACTCGCCCAGGAGATCCCCTCGTTCGTCACGCTCTACAACAACGACCTCGATCGTGTTGCAGATGGTGAAGACGCGACATTCTCCGAAGTCGAGTTCGAGAGCCTCGAGATCGTCAACGAGGAACTGGACCGGGGCATCAAACCGGGAGAGCTCACCGATCGAACGGATCTCTATCTCAGTCCGCTCACCCGGCCGCCGATCTTCGTTCGGGGCCTGCCGAGTGGTGAGGAGCAGCGGATCGCCCGTGAAGCGATTGCCCTACTCGTCGGGCACAGCCTTCGGGCGAACCTGAGGATCGACGATGAGGCGACGAATGCGGCGCGTGACGCGAGGGCTGAGGCGGTCGAGACGGTCACGACGGTCTATGGGCTTGGTGACACCATCGTCTTGGAAGGGGCTCCCATAGGAACGATCGAGCTGCAGGCGATCCAGCAACTCGAGCTCTATCAGCCCGAGGGCGTCGGCGGAACGTCGCGCGTCGCGATTGCGCTGCTCGCGGTTCTCGCCGTGCTTCTCGCAGCGTTCTTCCTGTGGAGGATTGCTCCGACACAGTGGGGCGAGCCTCGGCACTTGGCGATTCTGGGGATCCTGCTTGTTCTCTCCGCAGTCATCTCGCGTCTTCCGGAAATCGTCACGGCCGACCAGCGACCGCTCGGCTACCTCCTCCCCGCGGTCGCGATCGGATTCCTCGCTGCAATCCTGTTCGACCCGCGAACCGCCGTTGTGCTCGCTGTGCCGATGGCCGGATTCGCCGCGATCTCAACCGGGGACCTCGCCTACACCGTCTACGCCGGGATCGCGACCGTTGTGCCGGTGGCGTTCGTGTCGAAGGTGTCTTCGCGCCGCCAGCTCCGGCTCGCCGTGTTGCTCTCTGCCGCGACCGCGGCCCCGGTCGCTCTGTCTGTCGAGTGGGTATTCGGGGACGGGAGCATCGGCATGTCGGCGCTCTGGTCGTTCACCGGCTCGTTGATCGCAGGTCTCATCGCCCTGGGGCTCGTTTCGTTCTTTGAGACCGCCTTCGGGATCACAACGACGCTCGGCCTGCTGGATCTTCTCGACCGCAATCACCCTGCCCTCCGCCTCATCGAGGAACAGGCGCCGGGGACCTTCAACCACTCGATGCTCGTCGGAGCGCTTGCAGGGCGTGCTGCTCGAGCGATCGATGCCGACCCGCTGCTCGCACAGGCCGCTGCCTGGTATCACGACCTCGGCAAGGTGCAACTCCCGCAATATTTCGTGGAGAACCAGTTCGGTGTCTCGAACCCGCACGACACGCTGCCGCCCGAGGAGTCGTCCCAGATCATTCGGTCGCACGTGACCGAGGGGCTGAAGCTTGCGAAGCGCTACCGCATTCCGCGCGACGTAGCCGACGGCATCCGCATGCACCACGGGACGAGCCTCATGCGCTACTTCTACCACCGGGCGCTCGAGACCGACGCGGAGGTCGACCCGGATCTGTTCCGCCATCACGGCGTGAAACCGGTGCAGAAGGAGATGGCGATCGTCATGATCTCCGATGCCACCGAGGCCGCCGCGAGGGCGTACTCGCACGAGGAGGATCCGACGGCGACCGGGCTGAAGAAAGTCGTCGAGGCGATCGTCGCTGAGAAGGTCGACGACGGGCAACTCGACGAGTCCCAACTCACATTCGGCGACCTGACACGCGTCAAGGCCGAACTCGTCCGGGCACTCATGGGCTACTACCACGCGCGGGTTCCGTATCCGGGCTTCCCCGGTCCGAGGGTCGGCGATGGTGGCACCCCCGCCGCGCTCCCACCCGATGTATCCGTCTCCGACGACGAGCCCGACATCGTCACCGGTGAGGTCGAGATGCCGAGCGAGGAGGATGAGTGAACGTCCTCTTCGCCGACGAGCAGGACGAACCCATCGTCACAGACGAGTTGCTCCGGCTTGCCGAACTCGTGCTCGAAGAGGAAGGACTCGATTCTGAGACCGGCGTGTCGCTCGTGCTCATCGATGAGGAACAGATGGCGGAGTTGAACGAGCGTCACATGGACAAGACCGGCTCCACCGATGTCCTGTCCTTCCCGATCGAGAGTGCGATGCCCGGTGCGCCGCCGATGCCGGTGCCCGGTGGACCGCCGATCGAACTCGGCGATGTCTTCATTGCCCCGACGGTCGTTCGGCGCAACGCCGAGGAGCGAAACGTGCGATTCGAGGACGAGCTGGCGCTCATGGTCGTCCACGGCCTTCTCCACCTCCTCGGTTGGGACCACATCGACGAGAAGGACGCCGTCCAGATGGAGGCGCGCGAGAGCGCACTCCTCGAGCGGGTCGGTAGGGTGAGACCGTGATCGCCGTCGCGTTCGCCTTCTCGATCGTGCTGCTGTTCCTTACGGCGATCCTTCGCGCTGCCGGAGCCACACTCGTGCGCACGCCGAGAGCGGATGCGCTGCGTGACGCCGGCGAAGGCAACTCACGCGCCACCCTCGTTGCAGAACTTCTCGAGGACAGGCACCGCATCCAGCCTGCGCTCGGCACCGTCGTGACGACCCTGCTCATCCTTGCCGTCATCCCGGCGAGCTGGGCAATGGAGCGGCTCCACTCCGAGTGGGCTCTGTCGGGCTGGACCCTCGGGCTGGCCTTTGTGGTGATGACCGTGCTCATCGTGTTGCTCTCCGACCTCATCCCCCGCACCATCGGTCGGTCGAGGCCGCGTTCCTTTGCCTACCGATTCGCACGCGTCCTCGCCGTCGCGATCCGCGTCGGTGACGCTGCGAACGATCTCGTCTCGGACGATGAGGACGACGAGGAGGAGGAGGAAGACGAGGACGATCGGGAAGAGCGGCAACTCATCTCGTCGATCATCGAGTTCGGCGACACGATCGTGCGCGAGGTCATGGTCCCGCGAACGGACATGATCACCCTCCCGGCATCGGCTTCGACGGACGACGCCGTCGATCTCGTGCTCGAGGCGGGCCGCTCCCGGATCCCGCTCACAGGCGAGAACGTCGACGACATCGTCGGCCTGCTCTACGCCCGTGACCTGCTCACGATGTACGACCAGGCGGCCCCGCCCCGACCGGCGCGAGATCTCGCCCACGCGGCCTACTTCGTCCCGGAGACGAAAGCCATATCCGAACTGTTGCGCGAGATGCAGGCGAAGCAGAAGCACCTCGCCATCGTCGTCGACGAATTCGGCGGCACGGCGGGTGTCGTGACGATCGAGGACCTCATCGAAGAGATCGTTGGGGAGATCGTCGACGAGTACGACGAGGAAGAACCGATGATCATCCCGCTCGACTCGGGGGAGGTGCTCGTCGACGCCAGGCTCGACGCGGACGACCTCGCCGAGCTCCTCGGGATCGAGTTCCCCGAGGAGGAGTGGGACACCGTTGGAGGTCTCATGCTCGGTCTCGCCGGGCGCGTACCTGCCGTAGGTGAGTCGTTCGAGTACAACGACCTCGTCCTCACCGCCGAGGACGTGCAGGGGCGTCGTGTCTCACAGGTCCGGGTGGCCCGCCGGTGAGTGCATCTGGATTCATCTCGGTCGTCGGCCGGCCGAACGTCGGCAAGTCGACCCTTGTGAACGCCCTCGTCGGTGAGAAGGTGGCGATCACGTCACCCAGGCCGCAGACGACCCGCAACACGATCCGCGGCGTTGCGACGAACGGTGATATCCAGCTCGTGCTCGTTGACACGCCTGGTCTCCACAAGCCCCGCAACGTGCTCGGCGAGCGGCTGAACACGCTCGTGTATGGATCGATCGCCGAGGCCGACGCAGTTCTCTTTGTCCTCGACGCCGAGCAGCCGATCGGGCCGGGGGACCGCCTCATCGCCGAGCGGCTCGCCGAGGCCGGCGCGCCCGTCGTGGTGGCGGTGAACAAAGTCGACCGGGCGTCGAAAGAAGAGGTCCTGGTGCAACTCGCCAAGGCGGGGGAGTGGGGCTTCACCGCGTATGTGCCGATCTCCGCGCTCAAAGGCAACGGCATCGAAGCCGTGCGAGACGAGCTCGATGCGCTCATGCCCGAAGGCCCGTTCTTCTTCCCCCCCGGCATGTACAGCGACCAGCCCGACCGACTGCTCGCAGCGGAGTTGGTTCGGGAGAAGTACCTCGCCCGGTTGCGGGAGGAGCTGCCGCACTCGCTCGCCGTCGTCGTCGACGACATCGAGGAGCAGGAGAACGGAGCCCTGTACATAACGACGTCGGTGTACGTCGAACGGCCGTCTCAGAAGGGCATGGTCATCGGCAAGGGTGGAGAGCTGATCAAGACCGTCGGGACCGAGACACGCGCCGAACTCGAACGGATCTTCGGTGTGAAGGTCTTCCTCGATCTTCGGGTGAAGATCGAGAAGGATTGGCAGCGCAAGGATTCGACCCTGGACCGCCTCGGCTTCTGACAGTGAGCAGGACGTCTGTGTCTCATGCCACACGGGATGTGGTTCTAGACACAAGCGACGGTGAGGCAGAAGCCAGTGCAGGACGTCTGTGTCTAATGCCACACGGGATGTGGTTCTAGACACAAACGACCGGGGAAAGTCGGGCGGGGGGTACGCTCCCTCGCATGGCGCTCCACAACGACCAGGGGATCGTGCTTCGGTCGTATTCGTTCGGCGAAGCCGACAAGGTCGTCATTCTCCTCAGCCCCAATCGGGGCAAGCTGCGCACCGTGGCGAAAGGCGTGCGGAAGACGAAGAGCCGCTTCGGTGGCAGGCTCGAGACGTTCACCCACGTCGATCTCGTGCTCTACGAGGGGAGGAACCTCCACACCATCACCCAGGTGTCGATCATCGAGGCTTTCCCCAAGCTGAGGGCCGACCTCGACCGGGTCGTCGCTGCCGGAACGATGATCGAAGTTGCCGATCTCGTCGCCCAGGAGGAAGAACCGGCGCGGCGTCTCTTCCTGCTCCTCCATCGAGGTCTCAAGGCCCTCGACGAGGGCGCTCCACACCCGGACCTCGTGACGGCATTCCTCCTCAAGGCGGCGGCGATCGTTGGCGTTGCGCCGGCACTCGAGCATTGCGCAGGCTGCGGGACAGAGACAGGCCTCACTCGGTTCAGTTTCGCCGCCGGTGGTGCTCTCTGTGATCGCTGTCGGACGCCCGGCTCCTACGCGCTGCGCGAAGGGCTCACGACATATCTCGCTGCGACTGCTGCGGCAGACCTCTCGTCACTTCCCGATGCCGACCTCTCACTCAGTCGAGAGGCGATGGGCGTGACACGGCGGTTCGTAGAATTCCACCTCGAACGACGACTCGATTCGATGGAGCTCCTCGGTGCCTGACTCAACACCCCCGCTCGATCCGAAGCGGATTCCGAAGCACGTCGCCATCATCATGGACGGGAACGGCCGGTGGGCGAACGCTCGGGGTCTTCACCGCACGGCCGGCCACGCGAAAGGTGAGCCCGCCCTCTTCGACGTCGTGCACGGCGCCCTCGATCTCGGCCTTGAGTGGCTCACCGTCTACACATTCTCGACGGAGAACTGGTCTCGGAACGCCGATGAAGTGGCTTTCCTCATGCAATTCAACGTCGATCTCCTCGAGCGGCGGAGAGATGAGCTCGACGAGCTCGGCGTCCGGATCATCTTCATCGGCGATCACGACGATCCCCGCATCCCCCCGGTCGTTCTCGATCGGATGAGAATCGCCGAAGAGCAAACCGCACAGAACACCAAGCTCAACATGGTGTACGCGTTCAACTACGGCGGTCGAACCGAGATCGCCGCGGCCGCTCGCAGGATCGCGGAGGAAGCTGCAGCAGGGACGCTCGACCCTGCGACAGTGGACGAAGACGCTCTTGCGAGCCGTCTCTACTGTCCGGAGATGCCCGACCCGGACCTCGTCATCCGGACGTCTGGGGAGCAGCGGACGTCGAATTACCTCCTGTGGGAGGCCGCGTACTCGGAGTACGTATTCACGCCGGTCCTCTGGCCGGACTTCGACCGTAAAGAGCTCGCGAGGTGCATCGCCGAGTTCCAGGACCGTGAGCGCCGCTTCGGCGGAGCTATGGATCAGGTGGCGGAGTAGCCCCACACGGCCTGCTCCCCGTTAGCATTCCCCGCCATCCACCAACTGCGAGAGGTTCATGCCCGCCGACTTCGACACCATCGTCAACCTCGCCAAGACGCGAGGCTTCGTCTT
>JBDLHX010000027.1:0-26065 GCA_039715165.1 Actinomycetota bacterium | reverse complement strand
TACCTCGGTCTCGTCGCACTCGTCACGCTTCTGGTCTTCGGCACGCTGGCCGTCATCGCCGTCCTCCCGATGGTCGCACCCGGCTACACGTCGGCATCGATCACATCGGGTTCGATGCAGCCGAAGCTCCGGTCCGGCGACGTGGTGATCGCCGTCGACACCGACAAGTTCGTCGAAGCCGGAACGATCATCGTCTTCCAGGACCCGGATCGCGGTGACCTCGTCACCCACCGGATCGTGGAAATGAACGAGAATGGCACATACACCACCAAGGGCGACGCCAACGGCGTGAACGACGCCCGCCCAATCCCGCAGCAGAATGTGCAAGGCGTTGGCAAGTGGGTCGTGCCATTCGTGGGCCTCCCCCGGGTTTGGATGGCCAACGGCGAATGGCTACCGATCGCGATCACGATCGTCGCATCCGTGCTCGTCCTGTGGTTCGTCCGCTATGCCCTCGAGGCCGAGTACGACCCGTGGCTCGTTGAAGAAGCCGCGGACGAGCCTGAACCGATCGGCGCCCCATCGTGAGACGCTCGCTCACAGCGGTCGTCGCGGCGCTCTTCGTCCTCCTCCTCGCCCTGCCGGTCAGCGGGGCGCGCTTCACCGACACGACGACCAACGCAGGAAACACGTTCGCGTTCGGCGCGCCGCAGCCCATCCGGGTGACCACATACCGGGTGAACTTCACGGACGACTACTACACCCTCCGCCTCAACTACGAACTCGCGGAGAACTACTTCGTCCTGCTCCGGGGATCGGCCGACGTGTCCGGTGAGGTCGATGCCGATGGTGAACCCATCATCATCGAGCCAAGTGCCGCAGCGGACTACGTGCGCGTCGTGGGAGATCCATTCGGAGACCCCGGGGGATTCACCGAATCCAACCAACTGGAACTTGGCCGATTCTCAGACGACGGCGTGTGGTGGGGCCAGGTCACGGTCGTGGAAAGCCTCGACCGTCACGACACTGCCGGGTTCCGACTCCTCAAAGCCCACAAGGCGTCCGTCGGCGGTGACCGGTGGTCCGTCTCCGGTAGCTGGACCGAGGAAGGACAGGTCGCCCTCTACGGCGGCTCCATGGGTGGTGGCATGACGGTCAACGACCCAGACCATGCGAATGGATGGGCACGCATCTGGCCCGAGGGCGGCTACATCGAACTGGACAGGGCGGCATCCAACAGCCCGGCCAACTTCACGATCTACGAGGTGGAGTGGGGCTCCGAATGGACGATCCAGCACGTTCGCGTGAAGGGCAACGCCGGCGGAGCGGGCGTCGACACACCGAACGAGTACGACACGGCGAAGCTCTCCACCGCGGTTGTCCGTGAGCGGACCTTCGTCCTGGCCTACGGAACGACGAGCGATTCCGCTCCGGGGACCGGGTGGGAAGGACAGATCTACACGCTCGGCAACGGCCACCCGATCAACGGCGAGCCGAACAAGGCCGGCGACGAAGCGAAGTCGGTGGCCGTTAGCTCCGAGTACCGGGTGAAGCGCGACGTCGAGGTCTACGTCCACACGCACCCACGTCTCCGTGTCGACCACCGCTTCGATCCCCACAGCTCGATCCCGGCCGACACGGGGAGCGGCTCCATTACCGTCGACTCTCCCCTTGCCGGAGAGACCTACGGCGTTGGAACGACCGGCACGCTTCGATTCTCGATCCTCTCCAACAGCAGCTCCGGATCCGACGTCACCGGGTCACAGCCGATCATCTGGTCCCGGCACACGCAGCCCACAACGGTCAGTTGGGCACGCCACGACATCACCAACGCCGGTGCCTCCTGGCTCCAGTCCATCGACTTCGGTGAGATCTGGCGCTGATCGACCGCTTCCAACCTGCAATCCGAGGCCCCCATCTCATACCCAGGGTTGCAGTCCCCGCCGGCGGCGCTGCCAGCCCGCGGAATGATCTAGCGGGTGACTAGTCACCTGTCGGGCGGGTAGAACCGCCTTCAAGCTCGGACCCTCACTTCGCCGATTCCATTCTCAAGAAGGTAACGAGACCATGGCGACCGCACACACCCCCGCACACGAGGCCCGGGTCCCGAGAGGGATCACGGTGCTCCTCGTTGTCGTGGTGCTCGTTTCTGCAGTGCTCGCCGCCGCTGCGCTCCGACTCTCCGGGCATCAAGCGACCCTCGCCTTCGTGCTCCTCGGCCTCCTCTCGCCCATCGCCCTCGTGGTCGGTACCCGCGTCGGCGGCCGGAGCTACCGCAACCGCATCGAGTCGCTCGAGACCGCAATCGCAGACGAACACCGCTCCAGGCGAAGGCAAACCGACGGCTACACCGGACTGCTGGAGGAGCTGAGCACGTTCTTCAACGTCGTCTCGATCGACGCCGCGGAAGCCAAACGGATCGTCGACACGATGACCATCGCAGCGCTCCTCGACTCGGGCACCTACCGGCCGCAGCTCTCGAACGTCGACCTCGACCGTCACGTCGCTCAAACGGTGGAAGCGATGGGCCGCCCCTCACTCGACATCTCGTTCGACGTCCGACCGGCATCCGTGTGGTCGGATCCCACGGCCATCCGGCTCGTCCTGCTCAACACGCTCCACACGGCCGTTGCTCACGGTGCATCGAAAGCGAGGATCGATGTCGAGGAACGCCACGGGCTGGGAACACTCTCGATCATGGACAACCGCAGCGACCAGTCCGAACGCAACTCGGCTCCGGACCGCCTCATCTGCTCCGGAACGTCGCTCGCACACGACATCATCCCGGCGCTCGTGGAGAATCAGGGAGGGACGATGAGCGAGAACCGAACGCTCGGCTGGTACAACACGATCATTCGCGTCCCTATCGCGACTCCCGCACAGCTCGCCTCGCCCCCACCTCAGGCTCTCGCGGACCCGATCGTCTGATCAGATCTCTCGTTCGAGCATCGCGTTTTCGAGCGGCCCCTTCTTGCGGGTCAGGAACCTCATTCCCTGGATCGCGAGCACGGCACCCCACAGGGCGGCGATGTAGTAGAACCACCAACCGCCTCCGTTGAGCACGTCGACCAGAAGCAGCGCCGACACAACGAGGGCGTACACCATCGCATGGCGAACGAAGCGCATCCGGCGTCGCACGCGCTTGCGAGCCTCGTGCTCGTCGGCCGAGCGCCGACGCCGTTCCTCCGCGACGGCTCGCTTCACCGCGTCGCGTGAGATCCCGACCTCTCCGGCAACGCGAACGAGCTGCTCATAGGTGAGGCCATGGTCGGTGCGGCCCTCGGACAGCTCGTCGAGACGGGCAGCGACATCGATGATCTCACCGACCTCGTCGCGCGGGAACCACTGCTCCTGACGCTGGCTATCCATGTCAAGCAGTGTACGCGGAGCTGCCCGTCAGCCCTTCGTGAGATCGATCCCGAACATGTCGGCGTCTCGGAGCTCGACCGAGCAATCCCGATCGCGCAGATGCGCCGACCGTCGCTGGTAGTACGAGATGCCGGGGCCGGCACTTCTCATCATCACCCCGACCTTGCCGTTCCCCTTTGCCGGGGGGACATCCTCGAGGCGTCGCAGGATCACGTCCAACTGGGTCTCCATCCGGTCCTCCTCCGAATGGTCCGTCCACCACCGTCGACGTCAGCGCACACGAAACCGTACTGAGTCGATACCCAACCACCAAGGACCCTCTGAGTAGTCAGACTGCGACCCACCGTGGTCGCCGGCCCACGGCTGGTCGCTCGACTTGCTACTTGACACTTGCTACTTGATACTTCCTTCCATGCACTCCGATCTCACCTCCGCCGTCCGCAGCGACTTCCCCCGCACCCGCGCCGAGCTCGAAGAGCTCGTCCGAATCCCGTCGATCTCCGCCCCCGGCTTCGATCCCGCCAATGTGAGGAAGTCGGCCGAGCGGATCGCTGAGCTCCTCGACGAATCCGGCTTCTCCGACGTGCGCCTCCTCGAGGCCGAAGGGGCTCACCCGGCCATCTATGGGGAGATCCCGGCGCCGGAGGGCGCCCCGACGGTGCTCCTCTACGCCCACCACGACGTGCAGCCCCCGGGCCCGGACGAGGAGTGGGCCTCGACACCGTTTGAGCCGATCGAACGCGACGGCCGCCTCCTCGGCCGAGGCACCGCGGACGACAAGTGCGGCGTCGTGATGCATCTCGCGGCGATACGGGCATTCAATGGGGACGTCCCCGTCGGCGTGAAGATCTTCATGGAAGGCGAAGAGGAGATCGGCTCGGCGAACCTCGGAGCATTCCTCAACGAGTACCGGGACCTCCTTACCGCCGACGTCATCGTCATCGGCGACGCCGGCAACTGGCGTGAGGGCACACCGGCGCTGACAACGTCGCTGCGCGGCCTTGTCGACTGCACGATCGAGGTCCGCACGCTCAACGACGCCATCCACTCGGGCATGTTCGGCGGGCCGATTCCGGACGCGATCACCGCGCTCTCTCACGTCCTCGCCTCCCTCCACGATGACGAGGGAACCGTCGCAGTGGAAGGCTTGGCGACCTCAAAGAGCGACGGACTCGACCTGACCGAGGCAGAGCTGCGCGAACAGGCCGGCACGGTCGAAGGGCTCCGGCTCCTCGGCAACGGCGATGTCACGGACCGCCTGTGGAACAAGCCGGCGATCGCCGTTCTCGCGATCGATGCGCCGCCGATCAGCCATGCGATCAACCAGCTCGTCCCGGTGGCGCGGGCAAAGGTCTCGATGCGGATCGCTCCGGGGCAGAGCCCGAGTGCTGCACTCGAGGCGCTGACCGGCCATCTCGAGAGCGCCGTCCCATGGGGGGCGCAGATCACGATCACTCCCGGTGCCCTCGGTGAGGCATTCGAGCTCGACAGCTCCGATGAGGCATCGACGGCTTTCAAGGAGGCGTTCGGCGTCGCCTACGGGAACGACACGGTCGAGATCGGCGTCGGGGGGTCGATCCCGTTCGTCGCCGCGTTCGAAGAGGCGTACCCGGACGCGTCGATCCTCCTCACCGGCGTGATGGATCCCACGAGTCGGATCCACGGGCCGAACGAGAGCCTGAGCCTCGCCGACCTCGAGAAGGGGATCGTCGGAGAGGCCATCGCGCTGCGCCTGCTGGCCGACTGACCGCCATACGGAAGGGCGGCGTACCCTCCGCTCATGGATCGCCGCTCGGCCATCACGCTCGTCGTCATCGCAGCGATCGTCGTCGTTGTCGCGACGACGCTCTCCGTCGTGGGCGACGACGGGCCGCCCGTCGCTACGACCGCAACGACCGCGACGACCGCCGCGACCTCCACATCTCCGACGAACGAGGCCACCGGCGCCTCGACGACAACGATGGCCGAGACGACGACCGCTCCCCCGAGCACGCTGCCCGCAGGGACAACCGTTTGCGACCGCTACGAAGTCGTCACCGTCGCGGGAGCCGTCGCCTCTTCCGGCCTCGTCGAAGCATCCGGCATGGCGGCGAGCCGTCTCCATCCCGATGTTCTGTGGGCACACAACGATTCGCGAGACGGAGCCCGGGCCTATGCAATCGGGCCGGAAGGGGATGATCTCGGCTCATTCGACCTCGCCGGGGCTCTCGCGTTCGACTGGGAAGACATGGCCGCCGCCCCCGGACCTGATCCCGAGACGACGTATCTCTTCTTTGGAGACATCGGCGACAACTTCGCCATCCGCGGAGGCGAAATCACCACGTACCGGGTGCCTGAACCCGACTACGCCACTCTCTCAGGCCCCATCGAGGGGGCGGTCCCGCTCCACTACGCATATCCGGACGGGACGTACAACGCCGAAGCCCTCTTCGTCACCGACGGGTCGCTCTACGTCGTCACCAAGGACCGCGACGAGACGCGCGTGTACCGCGGCGACGCAACCGGCGACGGTTCAGCGACCGAGACGCTCGAACTCGTCGTCACACTCCACCTCGACGCGGAAGTGAGCGGCGCGGACGTCTCCTGGGACCAGTCGACGATCGCCTTCCGTGGGTACCGAACCGTGTGGCTCTGGCACCGGACCCCCGGCGAGACCATTGCCGACGCTCTCACGAGACCTCCCTGCACGGCTCCGTCGCCAGACGAGATCCAGGGAGAATCCATCGCGTTCCTCACCGACGGCGCATACGCGACCGTCAGCGAGGGGAGCAACCCACTTCTCCACGTGGTCGCCGTTGGGCCCTGAGTCAAGACGCATAGAGCTGCGAATCACACTTCACATCTGCGCGGTGAATGCCGATAGGAACCCATGGGATCCGGGCACGAGCGAGCGCCGCTCGCCATCGAGAGGTCACTCGTTCGCCTCGCATCGTCGCTCTCTGCCGTCGCGGCACTCCTCTACCTCGCGACTGCGGCATATACCGGCGACTCGTTGTTGCTCGCCGGCGTCACCGGACCCGCCGCCATCGCCGTTCTCGGACTCTTTCTGCTGCGCACGAATCGTGCTCGCGTGCTCCCCCTCATGCTCGCCGCAACGGCCGTCACCATCACGCAGAATGCGATGCTCGGAATCCACGACATCGCCGACGCCTCGCTCGTCCCGCTGGCGCTCATCGGCATCACCGGAGCGTTCTTCGTGCAGGATCGGTTCGCCATCCCCTACGTCGTCGGCTTCTCGGCCATCATCTTCGTCAGCAGGCTCCAGTGGTCGAGTGAGGCGACCCGCTATCTCCAGGCGGGAATCGTCGCCGCGTCCGTGGCATTCGGCACGACGCTTCTCGCATGGGTGCGAAGGGAATTCTCGCTCCGCGAGGATCGCTACCGAACCCTGTTCGAGCATGCCCCGGTCTCTCTCTGGAGAGAGGACTACTCCCTCGTCGGCGCCGAGATCGCCGCGCTCGCCGACCGCGGCATCACCAATCTCGAGGCCCATCTGACCGAGAACCCGGAAGAGGTGCGCAGGCTCGCGTCGCTCGTTCGAGTCATCGACGCCAACGACGCGGCCGCCACGCTCACCGAGGCACCAGACAGGAACCTGCTGATCGGGCCCCTCCCCATGGACACGTTCTCTCGTGGAGCGCTCGAGTCGTTCATCCCCCAGTTCGTGGCGATCGCGGACAACAGCGAGAAGGCCACCACGGAGTTGAAGGGCGGGCTCACCATGACGGGCCGGCCGATCGAGGCACTCCTCGTCTGGAGCGCGCCGAGGGTTGCGGGAGAACTCGACCTATCGAACGTCACCGTCGCAATCGTCGACATCACCCGCCAGCGAGAGGCAGAGCGGCGGCTGCAGGACCTCGTCGACTCCAAGGACCAGTTCGTGGCGACGATTTCCCACGAGCTGCGAACTCCGCTCACAGCGGTGGTCGGGATCGCGGAGGAGCTCCGTAACGCGGACGGGTCGATCGACGAAGCAGAGCGAAGCGAACTGCTCGATCTCGTGGCCGAGCAGAGTCACGAGGTCACTCGCATCGTCGATGATCTTCTCGTCGTCGCACGAACCGACGCCGGGAACCTGATGATCGAAGCGCAGCCGGTCGATCTCGCCGCCGAGACCGCGACCGCCGTCCAAGCGATCGACAGCGGCATTGCCATAGAGACGCTGGGAACGCCGACGGTCTTCGCCGACCCGCAGAGGGTTCGGCAAATCATCCGGAACCTCGTCACCAATGCGCAGCGGTACGGAGGGCCGGACATCCGCGTCGCGATCAGAGATGAGGGCAATCGGGGCGTTGTCGAAGTGCGCGACGACGGAGAGCCGCTCCCGCCCGCGAGCCGGACGGAGATCTTCGAACCGTACGCACGCGCCAAGCAGCGAGCCGGAGTCACCGCGTCCGTTGGACTCGGACTCACCGTCTCACGCCGTCTCGCACGCCACATGGGCGGCGACCTCGTCTACGACCACGACGGCAGCGATGCCATGTTCACGCTGACGCTCACATCGGCCCACCGCCCCGCATTCGTCTCCCACAACACGGCAGGAGTGACCGCTCAGTCGCCGGCGGGCCGGTAGGGCAGGTACTCCGGCTCCCACATCTCAGCATCGACGGCTGCTTCGATGTCGTCGAGCGATTCGGCGAGACCCTCGGCGATCGCCTCACGCACGACTGCGATCGCGACGGCTCGCGAAACCTCGCGCACATCCTCGATGTCCGGGTAGATCTGGCTCTGCTCACCGCATTTGTCACGGATCTGGTCGGCGAGGGCATAGGCCGCAGCGAGGAACATCCGATCGGAGACTTCCTTGGCCTTCGCCGTGAGAACGCCGAGGCCCATCCCCGGGAAGATGAAGACGTTGTTCGCCTGGCCAATGCGATGCACGACACCGTCGTATTCGACTGGAGCGAACGGGCTTCCGGTGGCGATGATCGCGCGCCCATCGGTCCAGTTGAGCGCAGCCTTCGGAACCACCTCGGTGTTCGCCGTCGGATTGGACAGCGGAAGGATGATCGGACGATCGACGTGCGCCGCCATCTCCTTGACAACGTCCTCCCCGAAGAGGCCGGCGTAGCCAGAGACACCGACGAGCACCGTCGGCTTGACGTTGCGAACGGTGTCGAGGAGCGTCGGAAGACCGTCCTCGACATCCCAATCGGCGACGAGATCTTGCGGCGTGGCGAGGCGATGCTTGACGTCGGTGAGGTTCGGCCGTCCCTCGACGACGAGCCCCCGGCTGTCCAGCACGAAGTGGCGGTGGCGAGCCTCGTCGAGATCCATTCCGGAGTCGGCCATTGCATGGGCAACCTGCTCCCGGATTCCGTATCCCGCCGACCCGGCACCCGCGATCACGATCCGGTGATCGCTGAGATCGCCACCGATGCAGCGCGTCGCCGAGATGAGCCCGGCGACGACCATCGCAGCAGTTCCCTGGATGTCGTCGTTGAACGACGGCAGGTAGCGCCGGTACATCTCGAGGTTGTGGAACGAGGTGCGGTTGGCAAAGTCCTCCCACTGCAGCAACGCGCTGGGAAACACTTCCTTGACGGCGTGGACGAACTCCTCGATGAGTTCGTCATATGCCTCGCCGCGCAGACGCGGCTCCCGATATCCGAGGTAGAGCGGATCGTCGAGCAACTCAGCGTTGTTCGTGCCGACGTCGATCGAGATGGGGACACACCGGGCCGGGCTGATTCCGGCCGCCGCCGTGTAGAGAGCGAGCTTGCCGATCGGAATACCGAGGCCGCCGGCGCCCTGGTCCCCGATCCCGAGGATCCGCTCGTTGTCCGTCACAACGATCACCGGTGGCTGCTCGACCGGATACGCCAGGAGGAGGTCGGCGATCCTGCCCCGATCACGCGGCGTGATGTAGATGCCGTGCGCCGCGCGATACAGCTGGCTCCAGTACTTGCACGTCGACGCGACCGTCGGCGTGTAGATGATGGGAACCGTCTCTTCGAGGTTGTCCATGATGAACCGGTAGAAGAGCGTCTCGTTCCGGTCCTGAAGGCTGTTGAGGTAGATGTTCTTATCGAGATCGGACGCCTTCGAGTCGAGCTGCGACCGCACGCGGTCGAGCTGCTCGTCGAGCGAGGGGATGTGGTCCGGTAGGAGGCCGCGTAGGCCGAAGGCCCTCCGCTCATCCCGACTGAACGCCGCTCCCTTGTTGAGGAACGGGTCGTGAAGCAGCGCCTCGCCACGCTTGGAGACCGGGAGATAGCGTTCGCTGGTCTCATGATCGACGAGCGGCCGGTAGAGCATCAGTTCCTCCTGAGTCGATGTGCCGGACGGTCGGCAGACATCTTGGAGCATATCGCTGCGCGGGGGTGCCTCCTCAGGGCCGTTCGGCCACTTTGCGTGCACGTGCAGGTAGACCGTCGGCTTCGCTCGTTCGGTTACCGTTCCCGCCATGTCGTCGTTCAGAGAGTGGATTTCGGGCATCCTCGCGCAGCGAGGCACCGCGGCATTCCTCTTTGCCGCGACGATGCTCGGCGCGCTCGTCGGGCTCGGCGGCGCCGCCCTCGTGTGGGCGATCAACTTCTCCCACGATGCATTCGGCTCACTCGACGACGTCCTCGGGTGGGGCAAGTGGGTCCTGCTTCTCTCGATCCCGGTCGGGTTGTTGATCGCGTGGGGGCTCGACCGGCGGTTCGGACCCGGCGTCGCGAGCGGCGGTGTCACCGAGGCGATGGTCGCAGCCGGGCTCCACGGTGGCTACCTCCCGACGCGGCTCATCCCGACGAAGATCATCGCCACCGCGGCGACCCTCGGTGCAGGCGGGTCGGGAGGACGAGAGGGGCCGATCGCCCTCATCGGCGCCGCGATCGGCTCGTCGTTCTCCCGCTATACCGGATTCGGCCAGGACCACGTGAGGAGCCTCGTCGCTGCCGGTGCAGGCGCGGGCATCGGCGCCTCCTTCAATGCGCCGATCGCCGGGATGCTCTTCGCCATGGAGGTCATCCTGCGTTCGTTCTCCGTGCGGCACCTCAACGCGATCGTCATCACGTCCGTCATCGCAGCCGTGACGACTCACCAGCTCGTCGGAGAGGAGAGCATCCTCACATCGCCGGAGCATCACCTCGACGATCCGCGCCAGCTCATCCTCTATGCCGGCCTCGCCCTCGTCGCGGTGCTCTTCGGCGTTCTCTTCCTGCGTGTTCTCGCCGCAACGAGCGGCTACCGGCTCCCCGAGCGTGTCCCGGGGTGGCTCATCCCTGTCGGGGCGGGCCTCTCCATCGCCGCTATCGGAGTCTTCGAGCCGAATGCGCTCGGAACCGGCCAGAGCTTCCTCCAGAGTCTCCTCTTCGCGACGAGCGAGACCGATCTCGTCTGGCTGTCGCTGTTCTTCCTCGCCGCGATCAAGGTCGTCACCACCGCCCTCACGCGAGCCGGAGGCGGCTCGGTCGGCACATTCATGGCGGCCCTCTTCATCGGAGGGTCGGTGGGCGCCGGCTTCGCGAAGCTCGTCGAACCCGCTTGGACGTTCTCCGAGATCGACCCTGGGGCGTTCGCCGTCGTCGGCATGGCGGCTACGTTCGCGGCTGTTGCCAGAGCTCCGCTCACGTCGGTCATCATCGTGTTCGAGATCACCGGGGACTACGGCCTCGTCCTCCCGCTGATGCTCGGCGCGGCACTCGCTACGTTCCTCGGTGAACGGCTCCACTCCGACTCGGCGTACACGATCGCGCTCACCCGTGAGGGCATCCACCTGCCGACGATGCAGGACATCGACCTCCTCGATACGGTCGCCGTCTCCGACGTGATGACGATCGTTGACGAGGCCGCCGACCCGGCCATGACGATTCCCGAACTGCTCGAGATGTTCAATCGACACCACCACCACGGGCTTCCGGTCGTCGAGGACAACGCGCTCATCGGCGTCGTCTCTCTTGGTGATGTCGAAAGCCTCGAGGCCGGGACCGAGGGGCTCACGGTCGCCGACATCATGGCCCGGAATCCGATCACGACGACGCCGGAACTCCCCGTGTCGGCCGCGCTGGCCCGCATGGCGTCGTTCGGTCTCGGCCGGCTCCCCGTCGTCGACGACGCAGATCGGACGGTTCTCGTGGGGATGTTCAGACGGGAGTCGGTCGTTCGCGCCTACCACCACGCGTTGGGGACCGCGACCGGCCGCGAGCTGTACCGGGAGCGCACTCGCCTGCGTTCTCAGCCGGACGCCGCCTTCTTCGAGGCAACCATGGTGCGCGCCTCACCGCTCGCGAACACGAGCGTCAGGGACATCCCGTGGCCGGAAGGGGCGATTCTCGTGTCGATCCGCAGAGGCACGAGCGTGCTCATCCCCCACGGCAACACCCGGATCGATCCCGGAGACCGTCTCACGTTCTTCGGAACGGGCGCCGCCCGGGTCGACGTCGGTCATCTCATGGAGCCGACCGGTCCGGCGACCGGGGAATGGCACGTACCGCGATGACGGAGCCCGGTTGGCGCGGCGATCCTCTTCCGATACATTGACCTGATGACAGATCGCATCATCGTGCCCGTCGTGCTCTCGGGCGGAGCCGGCAGCCGCCTCTGGCCGGCATCGCGCTCCCGGCAACCGAAGCAGCTGCTCCCGCTCGTCGACGAGCGCACCATGTTCCTCACAACGATCCAGCGCACCAATGCTGTGCCGGGGACCCGGACACCGCTCGTGGTGTGCAACGAGCATCAGCGCCTCGGAATCCGAAGAGAGCTCGCCGCGTCCGGCCATCGCGACGCCCCGATCATCCTCGAGCCGGTCGGGCGGAATACCGCGCCCGCAGCCGCTGCCGCAGCCCTCCATCTCACCGAGGACGGCTCCGACCCGATCCTCTTCATCCTGCCGGCCGATCATGTGATCCGGAACGAGGCGGCGTTCGGCGAGGCGGCAACGCTCGCCGCCGACATCGCGGATAAGGGCTATCTCGTGACGTTCGGAATCGACCCGACCGGGCCGGAGACGGGGTACGGCTATATCCGGTTCGGCGATCGCCTCACCGACGGCGTCCGGATGGTGGAAGAGTTCCGCGAGAAGCCAGACGCCCCAACGGCCGAGGGCTACGTCTCGAGCGGCCGCTACCTGTGGAACAGCGGCATGTTCATGTTCCGTGCTTCGCGCTATCTCGGCGAACTCGATGCCCACGCACCGGCAATCCTCGAAGCAGCCCGGGCCGCCCTCGGCAGCGCCCACCGGGATGGACCGTTCACCAGACTCGACGAAGCAGCATTCGCGTCGTCACCGTCGACGTCGATCGACTACGCCGTGATGGAGCACACCGAGTCGGCTGCCGTCGTGCCGATCCACACAGGGTGGAGCGATGTCGGATCGTGGTCGGCGCTCTGGGAGATCGGAGCGCACGATGATGACGGCAACGTGCTCGTCGGAGACGTTGAGACGATCGACGTTCAGAACAGCTACGTGCGCAGCGACGGCCGCCTCGTCGCGGCGATCGGTCTCGACAACATCGTGATCATCGACACACGCGACGCGACCCTCGTGGCTCGGAAGGACCGTTCTCAGGATGTGAAGGGGATCGTCGAGCGCCTCAAGTCCGCCGGACGACTTGAGACCGAGACCGACGGCACCGAGGTGCTCTCCGACGGTGTCCGGGCCACGCTCGCGAAGGGCGCCGGCTATCGGGTCGCCATGACCCGGATCGAGCCGGGTGGCCGGACCGTGCACGACGCTGATGAGCGCCGCAGCCATCATCTCACCGTCGTCGCAGGCACGGCACGTGTCACGATCGACGGAGAGGTGCGGACCGTCTCCGCCGGTGAGGCCGTCGCGGTCGATGTGGCCGCCACGTGCGAGATCGTCAACGCCTCCGAGACAGAGCCGCTCGAGTTCATCGATGTTGCTGCCGATACTCATGGGATGAGCGGCAACGAGTCAGGGAGCGATACATGACGTTCGCACTGATCGCCGCCGCCGTTGCAATCGCCTACGCGATGTTCAAGTTCTCGCGCGGCACGAAGCGCACGAAGAAGGAAGCCATCGCGGACCTCGAACGGGAACGCGAGGCACTCCACACACCGGACATTTTCGAACTCGTCATGGACGAGGTTCACGAATCGGGCATCGAGGAGCTACCGGGAGCAGGAGGGCTCGACCCAACGGTGCTGCTCAGGGCGTGGAAACGCGATCGCGGGGAGTGCCCCGAAGGCTCGGGCCGCTTCGTCGTCGCTGAAGGCATCGACCCGGCCAACGCATCGGCCGACGACGTGACGTTCGAATGCGAAGCCGAATAGCGGTACTCGGTATCCGGTACTCGGTACTGGGTGAAGATCGTGCTACATCCTTGACCGGATACCGGATATCGGATACTCACTGGGGCTTGCGGCTCCCTACGCGCTCAGTTCATCAATGATGAACGCGAGGACGAATGCTTCGTCCTCCCACGCGTCGTAGCGACCCGACCTCGCGAAGTGCCCCGCCCCCATCTCGGTCTTCAGCAAGACCTGGCGATCCCCGATCGGCATCGTTCGCAGCTTTGCGGTCCACTTCGCCGGCTCCCAGTACTGCACTCTGGGGTCGTTGAGGCCGGCGGTGACGAGAAGTGCCGGGTACGTCCCTTCGACGATGTTCTCGTATGGGGCGTAGGCGCGGAGCCACCCGTACTCGTCCTCGAGGTTCGGATTGCCCCACTCCTCCCATTCCACGACCGTGAGAGGCAGAGACTCGTCGAGCATCGTGCTGACGACGTCGACGAACGGCACCTCTGCGATGGCGGCGCGGAACATGGCCGGGTCGAGGTTGATCGCCGCCCCGACCGTGAGCCCACCGGCACTTCCGCCGCGTACGGCAACACGTGAGGCCTCGGCGTAGCCGCTCGAGATGAGGTGGGTCGTGGCGTCGAGAACGTCCGTGAAGGTGTTCTCCTTCGCCGCGAGCTTGCCCCCTTCATACCAGGCCTTGCCCATCTCGCCGCCTCCGCGGACGTGGGCAATGGCGAAGACGACGCCACGGTCGAGGAGGCTCAGTCGGGGAATGGAGAACCGGACCGGCATCGAGATCTCGTACGCCCCGTATGCGTAGACGAGCAGCGGAGCCGAGCCGTCGATGGGGGTGTCGACGTGGTGGACGATCGACACGGGGATCCGGGCACCGTCACGCGCCATCGCCCACTCGCGCGCTGCTGTGTATGCGTCGGGGTCGTAGTCACCGAGGACCGGCGTCTGTTTGAGCAGCGCCCGCTCCCCCGTCGTCACGTCGTGGTCGAAGATCGACAGCGGAGTGATCGGCGAGTCGTACCGGTAGCGGAGCAGCGGCGTGTCGAACTCGTAGTTCGCTCCCGGCTCCACGTTGTAGACGGCCTCGCCGAACTCGAGATACGACGCATCCCCACCGCCGGCCGAGACGACGAGTGCGGCAGGCAAGCCATCGTGACGACCCCAGACAACGACGTGGCCGGCGAAGCAGTCGGGATGCTCGAGCTTCGTCCCCAGCTCATGGGAGACCACCTCGACCGCCTCACCGCCGGCGGTCGGGACACGGAGGAGCCGGCCGTCGAGCGCACCGTCGTTCGTCACGACCCAGAAGTCGTCTCCGCGATGATCGACGGAGTACTCGACACCCTCGACTCGCGGCAGGACGGGGACGGGCTCCGCTTCCGGCGAGTCCGCCGGAATGGCGCGAGCGTCACTCGTCACCGCCGAACCGGCGGCGATGAAGATGAAGTCCCCGCTGCGGGATCGGTGCACCGTCAGGTAGTAGCGGTCGTCGCGTTCCTCGTGGACGAGTTGGTCCTCCGACGCCGGGGTTCCGAGCCGGTGGCGCCAGATCTGCCACGGGCGCATCGCCTGGTCGTTCACGGTGTAGAAGTAATGGGCTGAGTCCGATGCCCACGCCGCGCCGTACGAGGTGTTGGGGATCTCGTCTTCGAGGTCTCTGCCGGTCTCTGCGTCCCGGAACCGGGTCACGTAGCGCTCACCACCGTCGGTGTCGACGCTGTATCCGATGAGCGACGCGTCGGGGCTCACGGAGAAGTTCGCGAGCCGGAAGTAGTCGTGGCCTTCGGCTTCGGCGTTCTCGTCGAGGAGCACCGTCTCTTCGCCGTCCGGTCCTCCGGAGAGCCGGATCCAGATGCGGTAGGGGCGGCCCTCCTCGGTGCGCGTCGAGTACCAGTAGTCGCCGCGCTTGGCCGGGACGGCGAGGTCGGTCTCCAGCGTGCGTTCCTTGATCTCGTCGAAGATCCGGCTCCGTAGGGGTGCGAGGTGGCCGGTCTTCGCTTCCGTGTATGCGTTCTCCGCCTCGAGGTAGGCGATGACGTCGGGATCGTTGCGATCCTTCATCCAGGCATAGTCGTCGACAACGGTGTCCCCGTGAAGCGTGCGTTCGGTGGGTCGTCGGTCAGCAATCGGTGGTTCCATAACGGCTGACCATATCGCGTACCCAGGGTTGGCACCGTCCTATATGGCGGCACGGGCCCACAGAATGGATAACGCTACGCTCGCTCCATGAACACCGTCGCCGTCTTTGGAGCCTCTTCCCCGCTCCCGGGTGACGCGGTCTATGACGACGGCATCCGCTGCGGCCGCCTCCTCGCCGAAGCAGGCTTCGCCGTCGCCACGGGCGGCTACGCCGGGCTCATGGAAGCCGTCTCGTACGGCGCCCGCCAAGCCGGAGGCCGGGTCATCGGCGTCACCGTGCCCGACGTCTTCCCCGACCGGCCGGGCGGAAACGCCCACCTCACCGAAGAGACCCGCACGGCGTCCCTCCTCGAGCGCATCCACGAGATGGTCGATCTCTCCGTAGCGTCGATCGCCCTGCCCGGGTCGCTCGGCACAGCGACCGAACTCCTCGTCGCGTGGAACCTCGCCTATGTGGCACGATTCACCGACTCGCCGCCGAAACCGATCGTCGCCGTCGGCGATCAGTGGCGCCACCTCGTCCCTCTCCTCACCGACGAGCTTGGAACCGACGGCTCGCTCGTGACGACGGTCGACACCGTCGATGAAGCGGTGAGGGCCATCACCACCTCTCTGCACACTCGATGATCGAGCTCGAGAATCTCACGAAGACCTTCATCGGCACACAGGCGCCGGCCGTCGACAATCTGAGCCTCACCATCGAACGCGGCGAAATCGCCGTCTTCGTCGGCCCCTCAGGGTGCGGCAAGACGACGACGCTGAAGATGATCAACCGCCTCATCGAGCCGACGTCGGGGTCGATCCGCATCGACGGACGGCTCGCCCACGCGGTCCCCGTTCACGAGCTTCGGCGGGGCATCGGCTACGTCATCCAGCAGATCGGCCTCTTCCCGCACCGGACGATCCGCCAGAACATCGGAACGGTTCCGTCGCTCCTCGACTGGGACAGGGGCCGCATCGACGAGCGGGTCGAGGAATTGGCCGAACTCGTCGCTCTCGACGGCGACATGCTCGACCGCTATCCCGCGGAGCTCTCCGGCGGGCAGCGTCAGCGTGTCGGCGTCGCCAGGGCGCTCGCTGCCGACCCGCCGGTTCTGCTCATGGACGAGCCGTTCGGAGCGGTAGATCCGATCGTGCGGGCTCACCTCCAAGATGAGCTCCTCGATCTCCAGCAGCGGCTCCACAAGACGATCGCACTCGTCACCCACGACATCGACGAAGCGATCAAGCTCGGGGACCGCGTCGCGATTCTGAGCGAAGGGGGCCATCTCGAGCAGTACGACACGCCGGGCGAGATCCTGCGCGATCCGGCAAACGCCTTCGTCGCGGACTTCCTCGGGACGGATCGTGGCATCAAACGCCTCTCGCTCATCCCGATCTCAGCGATCGATCTCGTAGCCGGACCGGTCGTGCCGCGATCGGCAACCCATGCGGAGGCCGTCGCCGTCGCGCTCGAGTACGGAACCGACTGGGTAGCGATACAGGACGGCGACAACGTGTCCGGCTGGCTGCGGATCGCCGACGTGCCCACCGATGGCAACGCCGGCCCCGACCCGGAACCCTTCCGCACGAGCCTCACGAAGGACTCCACGCTCAAAGAAGCGCTCGACGCAATCGTCTCATCCCACACGTCGGTCGCCGCGGTCTTCGACGGTCCGGTGCTTCTCGGAATGGTCACTGCTGAGGCTCTGAGCCGAGAGATCCAACGGTGACGGGGCCGGCGTTGATCGCCGCCGGGTTCTTCTCCTGGGAGTGGGTCGTGAACCATCTCGACGACATCTGGGATCGCACGATCGAGCACCTCATCCTCACCGGGATCGCAATCGTGGTCGGCGCGGTGATCAGCCTCGTCCTCTCGGTCGTCGCTCTCCGCTACCGCAGGACCTACACCCCAATCACCTGGTTCGCCGGCCTTCTCTACACGATCCCGAGCTTGGCGCTCTTCGCCTTCCTCGTTCCCGTCACGGGCCTCTCCATCCTGACCGCCGAGATCGGACTCGTGTCGTACACGCTCCTCATCCTCATCAGGAACATCGTGGCCGGCATCGACGGCGTCCCGCCGGCAACCGTCGAGTCCGCACGCGGCATGGGCTACACGACTCGGGGCCTCTTCATCGCGGTCGAACTGCCGCTCGCCCTCCCGGTCATCATGGCCGGTATCCGCATCGCCGCCGTGACGACGATCGGACTCGTCACCGTCACGGCGCTCATCGGCCAGGGAGGACTCGGCTTCTTCATCGCCACTGGACTCACCTTGATCCACTCGCCTGTCGGCACGACACAGATCGTCGTGGGGACCGTTCTCTCGGTCGTCCTTGCCGTCGCCGTCGACATGTCCCTTGTCGGTGTCGAGCGGCTGACAACTCCATGGTCTCGGAAGAGAGCGGCAACATGATCGAGTTCTTCGGTGATGTCGCTCAGTGGTTCGGAGACGGCGCAAACTGGACCGGCGCCGAGGGCATCCTCAACCGCTTGAGCGAGCACATCCAAATCACCCTTGGAGCAACCGCGGTGGCGGCGGTGCTCGCTCTTCCACCCGCAGTCTGGCTCGGACATCGCCGCATCGGCGGCACGTTCGTCGTGGCGGCCGTCAACATCGGCAGAGCGATCCCATCCTTCGCGATCGTCGTTCTCTTCCTCCCGATCAGCATCCGGCTCGGGCTCGGGTTCGGTTTCTGGCCGACCTTCCTCGCGCTGCTGTTCCTCGCTGCACCACCGATGTTCACGAACGCCTACGCCGGAGTCGCCGGCGTCGACGCTGATCTCGTCGAAGCGTCTCGCGGAATGGGAATGACCGATCGGGAGATCCTGACGAAGGTGGAAGTCCCGATGGCATCGCCGGTGATCCTCGCCGCCGTGCGGGTCGCGGCTGTGCAAGTTGTCGCCACAGCGACGCTCGGCGCCCTCGTCGGCTGGGGCGGGCTCGGGTTCTTCATCGTCCGCGGCTTCGCCACGAGAGATAGCGTCGTGCTGTTCGCCGGCGCCCTCCTGGTTGCAGTCCTCGCCATTCTCACGGAGGCAGTCCTCGGTACCCTCGAACGGAGGGTCGTCCCGCCGACGCTGCGCGAGCGGTCCGCATCGATCGAAACGGTCGTCGCGTAGGCCGGGAAGAACCTGCCGCGTTCCGCGGTTGGTGTCGGTAGGTTGACCGGTAGCCAAGAGAGGGAGTGACCCATGCGGAAACCATTCCGCAGGACTGTCGTCGGGGCGACCATCGTCGCGTTCGCGCTCATCGCGTCCGCGTGCGGGTCGGGTGACGACGGTGCAGCAAAGGACGGACCAACAATCACGATCGGATCGGCGGCATTCAGCGAGAACGCCCTCGTCGCGGAGATCTACGCCCAGGCGCTCGAAGCCGACGGCTACAACGTCGAGCGGAAGCTGAACACCGGCCCCAGAGAGGTCTACGCACCCGCGCTCGAGTCCGGAGAGCTCGATCTCGTCCCGGAGTACATCGGGACCGTTCTCCGATATCTCGGTGGTGATGCAACCTCCGACTCAGACGAGACACACGCTGCGCTGCGACTGGCGTGGGAGTCCAAGGACATCGTGGTCCTCGACTACGCGGCGGCCCAGGACAAGAACGGCTTCGCCGTGACGAAGGAGACCGCAGACTCCCTCGGTCTCGCCAAGGTCTCCGACCTCGCTGCCCACAACGGCACGCTCGTGCTCGGTGGCCCGCCCGAGTGCCCGGAACGAGACTTCTGTCTCAAGGGACTCGAGAGCGTCTACGAACTGAGCTTCAAGGAGTTCCGCTCCCTCGACGCCGGAGGACCGATCACCGTTGCTGCGCTCGAGGGCGGCGAGATTCAGGTTGGCCTCATGTTCACCAGCGCCGCGACGATTCTCGCAAAGGGCTTCGTGCTCCTCGAAGACGACAAGGGGCTCCAACCGGCCGAGAACATCGCCCCGGCGGTGCGCAAGGAGATCGTCGACGCGTACGGCGACGACTTCAAGACGACACTCAACGACGTGTCGAAGAAGCTCACAACGATCGAGCTCGTTTCGTTGAACAAGTTCGTCGAGGTCGACGGGAAGGACCCGGAACAGGTTGCGGCCGAATGGCTGAAGGCGATTGGCGTGACCGAGTAGCAAGTAGCAAGTAGCAAGTAGCAAGACCGAACCGCTCGTGGTTTGTTGTGTCTTGCTACTTGTGTCTTGCTGCCAAGGTGCCGACGGCCCCGGCAAGGGCGACGATGGCTCCAACGACCATCAAGAACACACCCTCGGCCTTGAGGGCGGGGCTGATCACGACGTAGCCGTTCGCCACCAGGATTCGCGTCAGTTCATCCTCGATTCTCCAGGACGCCAGCGAACCCCCGAGCATGCTCCAGACGGCCACCGCCGCTCCTGCAAGGAGCACACCCGAGCCAACGGCGAGGAGAGCGCGCGGACGCCGACGGGACAACATGACCGTCGCAACGGCCAGGAACACTGCACCGGCTGCGGTCAGAACCGAGACGAACGGCAGCCACCCCGCAGCACGGCCGACCACGGGAAATGCGTCGGTGTCGAGGATCACGACGGCCTCGAAGAGGTCGACGGGGATCCGGTCCGCGAGGTCCGGGGCGAGCTCGGCGATCGGGGCGATGATCACCGCGCGAACGTCCGTGAGATCCGCGATGAATGGCTCGGCGCTCCCCGATAGTGCGTGCCGATGACCTTCGGCGATGAGCCTGTCGAGCGCCGGATCGAAGGCTCCCGAGTCGATCAGGACGACAACGGCTTGCTCGCCGGCGCCGCGCACGAGGGCGAGGAGCGGCAGCGCCTCGATCGTCTCGTCCATGAGCCTCGCGGCCAGAGCGTCCTTCGACGTCTCCATCGCAAGCACCTCGTGCGCATGCGCCCGGAAGGCCGCTTCTCGGGCGACGGACCGATCCACCCAAAACGCCATCGCCGACACCCAGGTGAGGATCGAGATGAGCAGCGCGACGAGGAGCAACGTCGTGGTGGGCTGGCGCGATGATTCCCTCAAACCGTCGCAAACCCTACCTCTCCCATTCCGCGGGCTGGTGGCGCCGCATACGGGGACTGCAACCCTGGGTACGCGAAGTGGACTTCACCGTCGAATCAGACGACTAGCGTTGAGCCGGTCTGTTCCAATATGGGGGCGGACGCAACCAAGGGATAAGGAGGCACCCTTGAGACGAATGAGCAAGATCCTCATCCTCCTCTTCGTGATGGCCCTCATCGCGGCGGCGTGTGGATCGGGGTCCGACGAGACCACGACCACTGCCGCAGAAGGCGGAGACGAGACAACAACCACCGAGGCCGAAGAGACGACAACGACTGCCACGGTCGCTCCGAGTCCGGACTTCGAGGGCAAGATCCTCGACGCCGGAGGATGCGATTACGGCGGCCGGGTCGAGAAGATCTCGGCGCTCGACGAGTTCACGGTCGAATTCGACCTGTGCGGTCCACACCCTGCGTTCCTCGCGCAGATGGCGTTCCTCGTGTTCGGCATCCAGCCGGAGGAGCACCTCGAGGCAACCGGCGGTGCACCGCTCGACAATCCGATCGGCACCGGTCCGTACGCGTTGCAGGAATGGGTCCGAGGCGACTCGGTCATCTACACCCGCAACGATGACTACTACGGCACGATGGCGCCGCATACAACGGCCGTCCTGAAGTGGTCGACGGAGAGCGCCGGTCGGCTCCTCGAGCTGCAGAGCGGCAACGCTCACGGCATGACGTTCCCGGGCCCTGAGGACTACGCCACCATCGAAGGTGACGCAAGCCTCGCACTGCTCGACAAACCGGAACCGAACATCTTCTACATGGGCTTCACGGACATCTTCCCGCCCTTCGACGATGTGAACGTTCGTAAGGCCATTGGCCTCGCCATGGACCGTCAGCGCATCATCGACACCTTCTACCCGCCCGGGTCGGAGGTGGCGTCGCACTTCACTCCCTGCTCTGTTGCCATGGGTTGTGAGGGCGAAGCGTGGTACGACCAGGACGTCGAGGCGGCCAAGGCTCTGCTCGCAGATGCCGGCTTCCCGGACGGGTTCGAGACGAAGATCTTCTACCGGGATGTCACCCGCGGTTACCTGCCCACACCGGGCAACGTCGCCGCCGACATCCAGGCGCAGCTCAAGGACACCCTGAACATCGACGCCGAAGTCGTCGTGATGGAGTCCGGCGAGTTCATCCAGCAGTGCTCGAGTGCCGGCCAGTGTGACGGCATCCACCTGCTCGGTTGGACCGGCGACTACCCGCACATCACGAACTTCCTCGACTTCCACTTCGGTGAAGGCGTGACGCAGTTCGGTGAAGGCCACGCGGAGATCTACGACCTGCTCACCGAAGCATCGCAGATCGCAGACGCGGCCACAGCCGCGCCGCTCTATGAGCAGGCGAACAACGCCATCAAGGAGCTCGTCCCGATGGTGCCGATCGCCCATGCAGGGAGCGCCTTCGCATCCACAGCGGATGTGGCGGGCGCCTACGCACCGCCGTGGGGCCAAGTGATGTTCAACTTCTGGGACACGGGGTCGGACACGATGGTCTTCGTGCAGGGCAACGAGCCGATCTCGCTGTACTGCTCGGACGAGTCCGACGGTGAGTCGCTGCGTGCTTGTGGCCCGGTCATCGAGGCGCTGTACTCGTACGACCAGGCAGGCAACGTCCAGCCGCAGCTCGCAACCGAGTGCGTGCCGAACGACGATCTGTCACTGTGGACGTGCTCCCTGCGCCAGGGCGTCACGTTCCACGATGGCTCGACGTTCGACGCGAACGACGTCGTCGTGTCCTTCACAGCGGGTCTCGATGCTTCGAGTCCGCTGCACACCGGCAACAGCGGGATATTCGACTACTACGACTACCTGTGGAACGGCCTGATCAACGCTCCTTCGGAGTAGGGCCCCCACAACGCCATAGAGAATCGGGGGAGGCGGCAACGCCTCCCCCGATTACGTCTACGCTGCACCAGACTCAATGCTCGGATTCATCACACGCCGCACACTCCTCGCTATTCCGGTGCTGATCGGAATCGTCATCGTCGTGTTCTTCCTCATGCGGGCGATTCCCGGCGACCCGTGTTCTTCGATGCTCGGCGAGCGGGCCACCGAGGAGGCGTGCGAGCGATTCAACGAAGCGAACGGCTTGAACGAACCCATCTGGGTGCAGCTCGGCATCTACATGAAGAACATCGTGACGTTCAATCTCGGTGACTCCGTTCGCTTCTCACGTCCTGTGGGCCAGTTGCTGATCGAACGACTCCCGTTGACCGTCGAGCTGGCAACCGCTGCGCTCACGATCGCGGTCGTCTTCGGTGTGCCGCTGGGGATCCTCGCGGCCCGAAAGCACAACACCGCGGTGGACACAGCCACGATGGCGTTCGCCAACGTTGGTGTCTCCATGCCTGTCTTCTGGCTCGGCCTCATGCTCGCCTACGTGTTCGCCCTCGTCTTCAAGGACACACCGATCTCCCTCCCACCCTCGGGAAGACTCACCGCGGGCGTCTTCTCCATCCCCTACTACGAGGTTTGGGGGTGGGAACTCAGCGAAGAGGGCTTCTGGTCGACGTTCCATGAGTTCATCGCGAATTTCTACATCTTCAACTCCCTGATCACCGCCCAATGGGAGGTGTTCTGGGATGCGGTCCGGCACCTGGTTCTTCCGTCGATCGCCCTCGCCACGATCCCGCTGGCGATCATCGCGCGCATCACGCGAAGCTCGTTGCTCGAGGTCATGGGGAAGGACTACATCAGAACGGCTCGGGCCAAGGGAGCGAAGGAGTGGCGTGTCGTGGGACGTCACGCGCTCCGCAACTCGCTCCTTCCCGTCGTCACGATCATCGGACTCTCTCTCGGAGCCCTCCTCGGCGGCGCGGTCCTCACCGAGACTGTGTTCGGTCTCGCTGGGGTTGGACGCGCCTTGTTCGATGCCATCACGGGGCGTGATTACGCGGTCGTCCAGGGCTTCACAGTGGTGATTGCCGGGGGATATGTCATCGTGAATCTCCTCGTCGACATCTCGTACGGATACCTCGATCCGAGGATCAGGGTCCAATGAACCTCTCCAGCCGTCGCCGCCAACAGATCGAACAACTCGAAGAGATGGCCGGTGCGAGTGACCTACTCCGAACCAAGCCGTCGAGTCAGTGGAGACTCACGCTTCGCCGGTTCCGAGGGCGCAAGTCGGGGATGATCGGGCTCGGCATCGTCGCGGCGCTCATGCTGATGGCCATCTTCGCCCCGATCATCGCACCGTATCCCCCGAATGATGTCCTCATCGGCAAGGAGGACATCAGGCCCCGCGATCCACCCTGCGTTCACGTTCTCGGGTGCTCCGAGGAGATACCGCAACATGTCATGGGGGTCGACGGCAACGTTCGCGACGAGTTCTCTCGAGTCATCTTCGGCGCCCGGGTGAGCCTCACCCTCGGTTTCTTCACCGTCACCATCGCCCTCGTCATCGGAAGCACCCTCGGTGCGATCGCCGGATTCACGGGCGGATGGTTCGACAACGTGATCATGCGAATCATGGACGTCATCCTCGGGTTCCCTGCTTTGCTGCTCGCGATCGCGATCGTCGCCGTCCTCGGGCCCGGATTGCGCAACGCCCTCATCGCCATCGCGATCGTCACGTTGCCGCAGTATGCCCGGGTCATGCGGGCGCAGGTCCTCTCCATCAAGGAGAGCGACTACGTGTCGGCTTCGCGAGCCCTCGGCGCTACACCGCGCCAGCTCCTGACTCGCAGGGTCGTGCCGAACGCGCTGACGCCGCTCGTCGTACTCGCAACGCTCGGCGTGGCAACCGCCATCCTCGAAGCTGCCGGCCTCTCCTTCCTCGGGCTCGGTGCCCAGCCGCCGACCGCAGAGTGGGGTTCCATGCTCGCTTCCGAACGCAACAACCTCTTCACCGCTCCCCACCTGGTGTTCTTCCCCGGTCTCGCCATCATGGTCACGGTGCTCGGTTTCAACCTCATGGGTGACGGCCTGCGCGACGCCCTCGACCCCACACTGCACGGATGAAGCGCAACTCGGAGACCTCCGGAGCGATCACCGAGCTTCCCCCCAAGCGCGGGGAGAAGGGTGAGCTCCTCCTCGACATCAACGGCCTCAAGACCCACTTCGACACGCGCGAAGGCGTGGTCAAAGCCGTCGACGGCGTGTCGTTCCACATCAGCCGCGGAGAGGTTCTCGGACTCGTCGGCGAGTCGGGATGCGGTAAGTCCGTCACCTCCCTGTCGATCATGGGCCTCGTCCCGCATCCCGGCGAGGTCGTCGCAGGCGAGATCCTCTTCGACGGGAAGAACATCGCTCAGATGAAGGCCGACGACGTGAGGAAGCTCCGAGGCGAGCACATCTCGATGATCTTCCAACAGCCTGGATCCGCTCTCAACCCCGTACAGCGAGCCGGACTCCAGATCAGAGAGGTGTTCAAGCTCCATCGCGATTGGTCGAAGGACATCGAGGAGGAGAAGGCGATCGAGATGCTCGCCGAGGTCGGAATCCCAGATCCCGAGTCGCGGGCAATGGCGTACCCCCATGAACTCTCGGGCGGGATGGGCCAGCGTGTGATGATCGCGATGGCGCTCGCGTGCGAGCCGGAACTCCTCATCGCCGACGAACCGACGACGGCGCTCGATGTCACGATCCAGGCCCAGATCCTCGACCTGATCCGGGACCTCCAGCAGTCGTCGGAGACCGCCGTCCTCCTCATCACCCACGATCTCGGCGTGGTTGCCGAAATGGCCGATCGGGTTGCGGTGATGTACGCGGGCGAGATCGTCGAGCAGACCGACGTTCGCACTATTTTCAACAAACCGCTCCACCCGTACACGAAGGGCCTGATCGGATCGATCCCGGTCCTCGGCGCACCCGTCGACATGCTCGACACGATCCCGGGTGTCGTGCCGTCGCTCATCGACCTTCCACCGGGGTGCCGGTTCGCAGACCGCTGCGCCGCACGGATCGAGAATGACCTCGAAATCTGTCTCGAACAGGAGCCACGACTCGTCGAGTTCACCCCCGGCCACGAGGTTCGGTGCTGGCTCTACCCGGAAGGGGGTTCCGGTGACTGAGCCTCTTGTCGAACTCAGGGACCTTGTGAAGCAATTCCCCGTCACGGGCGGGCTCCTGCAACGTCAGATCGCCACCGTCGATGCCGTCGACGGCGTCAACCTCGACATCAAGAGGGGCGAATCAATCGGACTCGTCGGCGAGTCAGGGTGTGGGAAGACCACCCTCGGCAGAATGCTCGTGCGGTTGCTGGAGCCAACGTCGGGAACGATCACATTCGACGGTCAGGACATCACCCACCTCAAGGGCAGCGCCCTCAAGCCGTTCCGCCGGCGGACCCAGATCATCTTCCAGGACCCGTACTCCTCGCTCGATCCCCGCAGCCAGGTCGGCGATTCGATCGGCGAGGGTCTGCGCCTCCATGGCATCGGTGACCGCAACGA
>JBDLHX010000026.1:0-26184 GCA_039715165.1 Actinomycetota bacterium | reverse complement strand
CTGATGCTCATCGTTGCCGACGTTCACGGCGCATCCGGCCTGCTTCGCCGCGTCGCTGAACTCGGGGAGCCGTTGCTCGTGCTCGGAGACCTCATCAACTTCATCGACTATCGCTCGAACGAGGGCATCGTGGCCGACGTCTCCGGAAAGGACCTGGTCGACGAGTTTGTGCATCTCCGGTCCGTCGGAGAGCACGGCGCCGCGTCGGATCTCTGGCATCGACACTGGGACGAGCGTGAAGCAGAACTGCGCGACGCGTACAGCGCAGCGACGGAGGACGAGTACCGGCGGGTCTGCGGAGCGCTGCGAGGAAGCGAGGCGTATGTGACGTACGGGAACGTCGATCGGCCGAAGATGCTCGCCGCCCATCTCCCCGAAGGCGTGGTATTCGTCGACGGAGAGGTCGTTGAGGTCCAAGGCCTACGAGTCGGAATCGCGGGTGGCGGGATGGAGCGCATCGGCACGCCCGGCGAAATCGGCGAAGACGCGATGGCCGAAAAGCTCTCCGGGCTGGGGGAGATCGACATCCTCGCGACGCATGTTCCGCCGGCCGTCCCGGCCCTTGCCGGTGACGTCATCGGAGGGCGGCAGAAGGGTTCGACCGCCATCCTCGAGTACATCGAGCACACACAACCCCGCTACCACTACTTCGGTGACATTCATCAGCCCAAGGCGACGACCTGGCGGATCGGGGAGACCACCTGCGTCAACGTCGGGTACTTCCGGGCGACCGGTCGTGCCGTTCGTCATGACTGAGGTCGATCTCGATCGGCTGGCGACCTCATACGCCCACAGGCCTCCATCCGAGGACTCCCTCCGACGCGCCGAGCAAGCCGGACGGCGCCTGCCGCCCGAGGCTCGCGTTCTCGACGTCGGCGGCGGTCCCGGGAACCACTCGGCTGTCTGGCAGCGGCAGGGTCATGCTCCGATCGTTCTCGACCCATCCGCCGGCATGGCCGAAACGGCGCGCACGCGCGGGATCGCCGTTGTCCGGGGCCGCTCTCAGGCCATGCCGTTCCGGAGCGGAACCTTTGATCTCGTGTGGTTCCACCTGTCGATTCACTACGGGGATTGGCGGCGATCGATCGACGAGGCGGTGCGGGTCGTTGCGGGGAACGGCCGAATTGATGTGTGGACGCTCGGTCCCGACCACCACGAACAGTCGCTCCTCGCTGAGTGGTTCCCCTCGATCGCGGAGATCGACGGGCAGCGGTTCCCCGTTCCAGAGATGATCGCGAGCTACCTGGACGCCGAAGGCGCGACGGTCTCGGTCACCCACCCAGTCGAGGTCGTGACGAGGAAGGCGGGTTCCTGGATCGCGGCCGTCGAGGCGGGCTTCGTCTCGACGCTGCAACTCCTTCCCGACGATGAACGGCGCCGGGGCATCGAGGCCGCCAAACGGCGTTACCCGAACCGGGACGAGGAGATCGGGTACGAGCTGAGGTTCACCCGGATCACGGCCGATCGCAGCCCCTCAGCCTGAATCCGTTCATTCCGTGGGCTCCTGGCGCCGCATACGGGGACTGCAACCCTGGGTATGTCTCTTGTGGGGGAGTGGCTACGATGCGGGCACCCCCCGAAGAAGGAGCGTTGATGGAGGGCACGGTTCAGAAGATCGAGGTGGCTGCGCCGCAGCAGTTCGTCTACGAGATCGCGCTCGACGTCGAGACGTATCCGGAGTGGGCCGGCGGCGTCAAGGCCGTGACGGTGACCGATGAGGACGAGCATGGGCGACCGGCGGTCGCCGACTTCACCGTCGATGCGATGATCAAGGAACTCTCCTACACGCTCGACTACGACTACGGGCACGAGGGCGGCTTCGCATGGGTGGCTCGGCCGAACATCGATCTCACCCTGCTCGAGGGCAGCTACACGTTCAACGCGATCGACGACGACAACACCGAAGTCGTCTACGCGCTCCGCGTCGAGCCGAACTTCAAGGTGCCGGGATTCCTGCGCCGCCAAGCTGAGAAGCAGATCGTCGGGACCGCCCTGCGCGGATTGAAGAAGCGGGCGGAAGAAGCGCTCTGATGCGCGTCATCCTCGTCACCGGGAAGGGTGGCGTGGGTAAGACGACCATTGCCGCGGCGACCGCAATCCGCGCCGCCGATCTCGGCCGCCGCACGCTCGTCATGTCAACGGATCCGGCGCACTCGCTTGCCGACGCCTTCCAGATTCAGCTCGGGGACGCACCGATGCGCGTCGTCGAGAACCTGGATGCACAGCAGATCGACGCGCAGCAACGGCTCGAGGAGTCCTGGGGGGCCGTTCGCGACTACATCACCGACGTGTTCGACTGGTCCGGTCTGCAGGGGATCGAGGCGGAGGAACTCGCGGTGTTCCCCGGCATGGATGAGCTCTTCTCACTGGCCAGTGTTCGCGATCACGTCGAATCGGGCGACTATGACGCGATCATCGTGGACTGCGCGCCGACGGCTGAGACCCTCCGGCTCCTGAGCCTCCCGGAGGTGATGTCCTGGTACATGGACAAGATGTTCCCCGTCGGCCGCAAGGTGGCAAAGGTCGTCCGGCCCGTCGTGAGTCGGGTGTCATCGCTGCCGGTCGCCGACGAGCAGGTTTTCGACTCCGTCGCCCGTTTCTACGAACGCCTCGACGGTGTCCGCGACATCCTCGGTGATCCGGCCGTCACGTCGGCGCGGCTCGTGATGAATCCGGAGAAGATGGTCATCGCAGAGGCTCGTCGGACCTACACCTACCTCGGTCTCTTCGGGTACGCGGTCGACGCAGCGATCGTCAATCGTGTGCTCCCGGACCTCATCACCGATCCCTACTTCGAACGATGGCGCGAGATCCAGTCGGAACATCTCAAGACGGTTGAGGAGGGGTTCGCGGATGTCGACATCCGCCGCCTGCGCCTGTTCGACGAGGAGATGGTCGGTACGGATCGACTCCGAGCCGTGGGGGAGGAGCTGTTTGGTGACGTCGATCCGACGGAACACCTCTCGGAGGGGCGCCCGTTCCGTGTCGAAGACGACGGGGAGAACGTCGTGCTCATCGTCGGCATGCCATTCGTCGAGCACGCAGACGTCGACGTGATGCGCCACGAGCACGAGCTCTTCGTGACCGTGGGCCCGTACCGACGCTCGATTGTGCTGCCGGATTCCCTGCGACGCCGCCACGTCCTGCGTGCCAGACTGACGGAGGGCGAGCTGCGAGTGACCTTCGGGACGGTGGAATGATGTGGGACCGGTTCATGGAGCAGAAGCCGATTCAGAACGGCCTGAAGCGTGCCGGCGTGCACCTCGCGAAGGCGGCGTACGAGGTCGTGGGAGGCATCGGTGCGTTCGTCGACGAGATCGTGTCGGCCATCCGCGAGGACAGTGACGACGATCCCGGCTCGGACGGTCCAACGAAGATCGTCATCGAGTAGCGAGACACAAGACACAAGTAGCAAGACCCTCTTCGGTCTTGCTACTTGCTACTCGGTACTGATTAGAAGCTCACCCAATCGAGATCGTCGAGCGTGTCCACGTCGGTCAACAGGATTCCGGCATCCGAGACCGTGACGAGCCGGCCGTCGATGAGCATTGCTCGGCGGATCGGCGCCCACCAGTCTCCCCACTTCTCGTCGTGGGAGACGACGCCGTCCTCAGAGATCCCGCCCTCGGTGACGTTCAGCACGAGCACACCGGTCGGGGGAGGCCCTTCCTTCCGCTCATCCCACCGTTCGTACGGGAACACGGTGAGTCCGGTCGACGGGTCGTGGAGGAAGGCATGGTGATCCCATTCGACCTCGGAGTGCCCATCCTTCATGGTGAAGCGGTCGACACGGTCGGGATCCGACGGATCCGACACGTCGAAGAGCGACGCCTGAAGCCCGAGCACTCGGCCGTCGAGGTCCGCATCCTGGCCGACGCCGAGGAGGTAGCCGTCGCCGATGGGATGGAGGTATGCCGAGTAGCCGGGGATCTTCAACTCACCCTCGACCGTCGGGTCCTCAGGGTCCGAGAGATCGATCACGTAGAGCGGGTCGACCTGGCGGAACGTGACGACGTAGCCACGGTCGTCGAAGAAACGTACCGAGTAGATGCGCTCTCCTCGGCCGAGTCCATCGACGCTCCCCACGGTGCGAAGCTCGTCGCCGCGCGTGTCGAGCACGGTCACCATCGACTCAGAGTCGGGCCCATCCCACCACTGCGGGGAGCTCGTCGACGCCACACGGAGGTAGCCGTCGTGCTCGGACATCGACCACTGGCTGAGCATGTAGCCGGGGACGGTTCCCGAGGCTTCGTAGTCGGCGGCTCTGCGAGACAGTGCGAACTTGTGGATCTGGGTCGTCATCTCGGTCGGCTCATCTCCCCGCTCGAAGACGATCGGATCGATCCAGCGACTCGTCGCCACGTACGCCGCATCACCGGATGAGTAGACGATGTCGCCGTCGGCGAAGACGCCGGTGGAGTCCGAGACCTCGAGCTCTTCGGCGTCGAGCGTGACGAGCGAGAGCACGGTGAACCCGGAGAACTCGTCGGGACGGTGCGTGCGGTCGCAGGCGAGGAGGGTGCCTTCATCGACGACCGTGTCCCGGCCTTCGAGGTCCGTGAGGATGTAGTACGGGAGCCAATTCTCGACTTCGGAGCTCTCGATGATCTCGCGGTTGCGGTCCTCGGCGTCTCGCTCCGCTCGGAGACCGCCGCCCTCCGGGTATGCCCATGCGAAGCCGGTCGGCCCCGACGACACAACGAGTCGCACGGCGCCATCGACCATCCGTGAGGAGATGTAGCGACCGTCGATGCGCAGCGACCGGGTCAATTCGGGCTCCTCCGGATCCGAGATGTCGATCTCGACGACGGTGATCACCGGGGTGTAGACGGGCATTGACATGCCCTCGGACCCGATGACGTCTTCGACGAGCGGCATCGGCCCGAAGACGTCGCCGCCGGCTATGGCGATGACTCTGTCGCCGTCGAGGAAGAGATCTTCGGTCCAGAATCCGAGGTCGATCGACCCGGCGTGCGATAGGAGGTCCCCGTCGATCTCGACGACGTGGAGCGTGCTCCCGGTCACGGCGATGATCCGACGTCCATCCGTCTTGACGAGATCCGGTTCGTCGATGCCGGTTTCTTGGAGGTTCGTGCCGATGACGCTGTTCTTCGCTGCAGCCGGGGTTGCTGCCGAGGCGGCCATCTCACGGACGACACCTGCGTCGCCCGCCATTTCGAAATCAGTGAAGACCGGCGGATACGGCATGTGCCCATCGAGCCCGTAGGGACCGACACGGTCAAGTGCATGTCCGGTCGTCCAGTCGAGCAGATCGTCGCAGGCGTCGAACGGCATGAGCGCCCTCGAAGCGGTGGGATGATCTCTGACAACGACCGTCGTCGGAGGGGAGCCGGAGGGTCCGTCGCCGGGATTCTCCGTCGTTGCTGTGAGTCCAGCGGGAACGGTACATGCCGCCAGCGCGAGCGCTGCGATTGCGGTGATGGTGGCCAGTCGTCTCACTCGAACCTCCAAGCTCGTTCACCGGTCCGACGCTCACCGGGCTCTTCCGGGTTCCCGACTTGTCCCGCCTGATACCCTGCGCGCCGATGAGCACAATTGGGATTGACATCGGTGGATCAAAGGCCCTCGCCGTGAGGCTCGAGGACGACGCCATCGTCGAAGAGCGGCACACGGCTTCGCGGATCGGATCGCTTCACGAAGCGACGGCCGCGGCGATCCGTGGGGTCATGACACCGGACGTGACGGCGATCGGCGTCGGCGCCGCCGGACTCGTTCGCTGGCCGGAGGGTGTCTTCGCCTGGGGCCCACACTTGGACGGCACCGACATCCCGCTTCGCGAAATCCTCGAGGAGGAGTTCGATCTGCCGGTCGTGGTGGACAACGATGCCAACACCGCAGCATTCGGGGAGCGGGCCATGGGGGCCGCGCGCGGTTTCGACAACTTCCTCCTCGTCACACTCGGCACCGGAATCGGAGGTGCCATCGTCGTCGACGGCTCCATCTACCGGGGTGAGTCTTTCGCCGGGGAGTGGGGTCACATCCGGCACGACCCTGCCGGCCGGCTCTGCGACTGCGGCAAGCGGGGGTGCTGGGAGACGGTGGCGTCGGGACCTGCCCTCGTGCGCCTCGCCCGCGAGGTGATTCAGCTCAACCCCGATGGTTCCCTCGCCGCACGGCTGGCCGACACCTTCAGCGGTGAGGCCGTCACGGCGGCGGCGGACGCCGGCGATGAAGTCGCCCGAGGGCTCGTCGCTGAGGTCGGAGCAGAGCTCGGGCGGGGGCTCGCGAACCTCATAGCGATCTTCGATCCAGAGCTCGTCGTCGTCGGAGGCGGGCTTGGCTCGCTCGGCGAATCCCTGCTCGGACCGGCTCGGCGGATCGCTGCGGAGACGCTCCACGGCGGCAACCACCGACTGCTGCCCCCCATCCTCGTCGCAGGCGCGGGACCGAGGTCGGGAGCGGTCGGTGCCGCATATCTCGCCGCTTCGATACGATCCCACTCATGAACCGGCTCGACGAAACACCAGTACCGAAGCGCGACGCGGCGGAGATCGCCCGCGAAGCCATCCTCGTCCTCCCCAACGTCGTCAAGTTGCTCGCTCGGCTTGCTCGCGATCCGAGGGTGTCGATCCGGAGGAAGGCGTTCGCTGCGGCGGCGCTCGTCTACGTCGTCTCACCGATCGACGTCATCCCCGACTTCTTCATCGGCTTCGGTCAACTCGACGATCTCCTCATCGCAGCGATCGCAATCAACCACCTGATCGATGGTGCCGGGCGAGGGATCATCGAGGAGCATTGGGACGGTTCGGTCGACACCCTCGACCTCGTGCTCGCCGCCACCGAGTGGGGAGCAGAGATCGTGCCCGGTCCGCTCCGCAAACTGTTGCCGAGCTGACCGCGAACGGCCAATCCGGCTGTGATCCTTCCCGACCAACAGCGGCGGGCCTACTCTCCCGGCATGGATTTTCGTCGCATCGACAACCTGCCCCCGTACGTCTTCGCAGAGGTCACCAAGAAGGCGCTCGAAGCACGCCGCGCCGGCGTCGACATCATCGACCTCGGCTTCGGAAACCCGGATATCCCTTCGCCCCCGAAGGTCGTCGACAAGCTCGTTGAGGCCGCTCAAAGCGGGAAGAACCACCGCTACTCGGCGTCGCGGGGAATCCCGAATCTCAGGAAGGCCGTCGCCGACCGCTACCTGCGCACCTACGGCGTCGAACTCGACCCGGAGACCGAGGTCATCAACACGATCGGGGCGAAGGAGGGGCTCTCGCACCTCATGTGGGCCCTCGTCCAGCCGGGCGACGTCGCTCTCGTGCCGGAGCCGTCGTATCCGATCCACATCTACGCGGCGGTGCTGTCCGGCGCCGACGTGCAGCGTGTGCATCTCTCCACCGGGAGCGACTTCTTCGAGCGTCTCACCGAGGCCTATCACAACTCGTGGCCCCGGCCCCGCGTGATCGTCACGTCGTTCCCCCACAACCCGACGACAGAGATCGTCGATATCGACTTCTTCGAGCGCCTCGTGGAGTTTGCCAAGGCGAACGACACGATGCTCGTTCACGACTTCGCCTACGCGGACATTTCATTCGACGGATACGTCCCCCCGAGCCTGCTCCAGGCCCCGGGGGCGAAGGACGTCGGCGTTGAGCTGTACACGCTGTCCAAGTCCCACTCGATGGCCGGATGGAGGGTTGGGTTCGTCGTCGGGAATCCCGAGATGATCGCAGCGCTCGGCCAGCTCAAGTCGTACCTCGACTACGGCACGTTCCAGCCGATCCAGATTGCGTCGATCATCGCCCTCAACGAGTGCGACGACTACGTGCCCGAGGTGCTCGACATCTACAAGCGGCGCCGAGACATCCTCGTCGACGGCCTCAACCGGGCGGGTTGGCAGGTCGAGAGACCCAAGGGAACGATGTTCGTCTGGGCACCGATCCCCGAGCCGTACCGCCACATGGACTCGCTGTCGTTTGCGCTTCACCTGTTGGACGAGGCGAAGGTGGCGGTGAGCCCCGGTATCGGATTCGGTCCGTCCGGCGACGGTCACGTCCGCTTCGCCCTCGTGGAGAACGATCAGCGCATCGCTCAAGCCGTGCGGGGAATCAGGAAAGCCTTGAATCTCACCGGCGAGTAGGAAGTGAAGGAGAGAGTAGAGAGACAAGAGTAGAGAGATTCGAGCGGCGCGCCCGGGTCCTGTCTCTCTACTCTTGTCTCTCTACTGGGTACTGGCGAAGCAGTCGGCTACGACCGGCCGAGCGGGAGGTACGCCTTCTCCGTGTAGTCGATGAGCATGCGGTGCGTCGTGAACTGTGACAGGCCGGTGATCATCGCCGACTTCATCATGGCGATCCACTCCCGCGGCAGGCCGTTGTCATCCCGGTCGTAGAACTTCGGAACAACCTCGGTTTCGAGCAGGTCGTAGAGCGTCCCTGCATCGTGCGCGTCGGACGACCAGTGCTCGCCGAAGCCCCAGCCGTTCTTCCCGTTGTAGCCCTCTACCCACCATCCGTCCAGGACGCTGAGATTGAGGCCACCGTTCGCCGCAGCTTTCATGCCAGAGGTGCCGCTCGCTTCACGCGGTGGCCTCGGGGTGTTGAGCCACACATCCGAGCCGGTGACGAGTGTTCGCCCGAGACGCAGGTCGTAGTCCTCGACGAAGAAGAGATGACCCTCGAACTGGGGGCTTCTGGACATCTCGAATACGGATCTGATGAGCGCCTGGCCTTCGCGATCTGCCGGATGGGCCTTGCCGGAGAAGACCATCTGTACCGGGCGTTCCGGGTTCTTGAGGATGGCCTCGAGCCGGTTCGGATCCGTGAACAGCATGTCCGCTCGCTTGTAGGTCGCGAATCGCCGGGCGAAGCCGATCGTGAGCCGGCCGGCCGGGAGCTGGTCGTCGAGCCACCGCAGGCGACGCGAGCCCTGCCCGTGGCGCGCGTACTCCTCGCGGAGACGCTTTCGGAGCCGCCGAGTCATGAGTTGTCGCTGCGTTTCGTGGGCGCGCCAGATCCTCTCGTCGTCGATGGTCTCCACAACGTCGAGCACCGCGGGATCCACGATCTCCTCGGACCAGTCGGGGCCGAGGGTCTGCCCGAGGAGACGGCACATCGCCCGACCCATCCACGTCGACGGGTGGACGCCGTTCGTGACGGCCAGCGCAGGACCTCCGATGAGGTCGCCCCAGTCGTTTGTGACAACGTCCGCATGTCGCTTGGAGACACCGTTGGTGCGGTCCGACAGCCTGATGGCGAGGGCTCCCATGTCGAACACCGCGCCGTCGTTCGATCCGCTCCTCGCGAGATCTCGTTGCGTGTCCGTGTCTACTCCCTCGATGGTGCCGAGCAGCGTCCTCGATGCGATCGACGGGTCGAACACTTCGTTGCCGGCCGGCACGGGCGTGTGGAGGGTGAAGAGCGTCCTGTCGGAGATGCGACGTTTCGCCGTCTCCATGTCGTGACCTTCTCCGAGCTCCCATGACAGGCGTTCGAAGAGGCTCAGCGCGGCGTGGCCCTCGTTGACGTGCCACATCGCGGGTTCGATGCCGAGGGCCTGCAGGACGCGGGCGCCGGCGATGCCGAGGACGGCCTCTTGCTGGAGCCTGGCTTCTCTCCCGCGGACATAGAGGATGTGCGTGATCGGACGGTCGGCCGGATCGTTCTCCGGCAGATCGGTGTCGAGGAGGATGAGGGGGACGCGTCCGACATCGATCCGCCAAGCGCCGACTGCGACGTCGCGGCCGTTCAGCGTGACCGTGACGCGAAGCGGCCGCCCGCTGTGCCGGTCGAGCACTTCACGGATCGGGCGCCGCCGCATCTCGAGACGCTGATAGGTGTGCTGCTGATTGCCGTCCGGGTCGACTGCCTGGCGGAAGAAGCCCCGTCGATAGAGGAGGCCGACCGCGACGAGGGGGATGCCGAGGTCGGAGGCAGACTTGACGTGGTCACCGGCGAGGACACCCAGGCCGCCCGAGTAGAACGGCAGTTTCTCGTTGATGCCGAACTCGGCGCAGAGATACGCGACCGGGCCGGCGAGCTCGCCGGTGTGGTGGAGGTCGAACCACGTCGTGTCGCTTCCGAGGTAGCGGTCGTACCGCTCAACGGTTTCGTCGTATGTCTCGGTGAAGCTCCCGCTCGCGGCAAGTGCCTCCCACGTCGACGGCTCGACGACCTGGAGCAGCCCGATCGGGTTCCTCGAAGCGGCCCACGCCTGAGGGTCGATGCGGCTCCAGATGTCGCGAGCAACGGGGTCCCACGACCACCAGAGGTTGTACGCGAGGTCGTAGAGGCGGATGAACGGGGCAGGGATCTGCAGTGGTGCCTTCGCGCCAACCGGGATTGACGCGCTGAGCTGGTTGCGGCGATCAGTCATTGAAAGAGAAACCTCCTGAGGTGGCGGGGAGGGTAGCGTCAAGCCATCTTTGAAACCCGAGTGGCACCACCCGGGTCGATACGTCGAGACGACGCGGAGGGGCTGTCGAACGATGTCCAACTACGCCATCCTGTTCCCCGGGCAGGGGAGCCAGAAAGCCGGCATGGGAGTCGGCCTTTTCGATGTGCACTCCAACCTGCTTCGCGACACCACGGAAGAGGTCCTCGGCTGGTCGCTCGAGGAGCTCCTCCTCGAAGGATCGCAGGAGGATCTCACCCGTACCGAGCATGCGCAGCCGGCGCTCTACGCCGTGGCGTTTGCGCTCTGGCGCTCTGTCGAGGAGCAACTCGCCGTCCCGCCGGCAGCCGCAGCCGGCCACTCGCTCGGTGAGTACACAGCGCTCGCTGCCGCCGGAGCAATCTCGTACGAGCGAGGACTCGAGCTCGTCGCGGAGCGGGGGAGAGCCATGGCCGAAGCTGCCGCCGAGGGCGATGCATCCGGCATGGCGGCGCTCATCGGCGCCGATCTCGAGCATGCAGAGGGTGTCGCGGCACGGCGGCGCGATGACGGCGGACGCCTCTGGGTGGCCAACATCAACTCGCCATCTCAGATCGTGGTCGCCGGCAGTGTCGTGGACATCGAGTGGCTCGTGGAGAACGCCCGGTCGCTCGGCATACGGCGTGCCATCCCGCTCGAAGTTGCCGGAGCGTTCCACTCGCCCTTCATGGCGCCTGCCGCCGACAGACTCCGTCGGGCGCTCAGTGCGACGACCTTTGAGCCGGTGGATTTCCCGGTCTATGCGAACGCCACCGCACGTCCGATCGACGACCCGGCGAGCCGGCTCGAGGATCAGCTCGTCAGCACGGTGCGCTTTGCAGAGATGCTCCAGCACATGGCAGACGCCGGCATCACGACGTTCGTGCACGTCGGCCCCGGCGACGTGACCGCTGGGCTCGTGCGCAGGACCGTTCCGGATGCGGCGGTGCACGTCGTGTCGAACCTCGACGATGTTGCCGCTTTCGCGAACGACCTGTCCATACAATGACCGATCCTCGGGAGGAGGAACGCCGATGCTACGAGCCGTGATCACAGGGTGGGGACGATGTACACCGGAGCCGATCGTCACGAACGACGATCTCGCAACGGTGATCGAGACGTCCGACGAGTGGATCACCACACGCTCGGGGATCAAGGAACGGCGGGTCTCGCACGTCGACAACTCCGACATGGCCGCGGTTGCAGGTCGCCGAGCGATCGCGGCCGCGGGCCTGGAGCCGACCGATATCGACTACATCCTCGTTGCGACTTGTACGCCCGACCGATTCATTCCGGCAACGGCATGCCACGTCCAGGCGAAGATCGGCGCCGTCAACGCCGCGGCGACCGACACGAACGCCGCTTGCACCGGCTTCATCTACGGGATCAATCTGGCGAACGGCCTGATCGCGACGGGATCGGCGGAGCGCATTCTTCTCATCGCTTCGGAGCGACTCACGCCGTACCTCGATCTCGAACGCCGCGACACCGCAGTGCTATTCGGCGACGGTGCCGGCGCCGTTGTGATCGAAGCGCGAGACGGTGACGCCGGTCTCCATTCCATCAACGTTGGCTCGGATGGCAGACTGGCCGAGGCGCTCACGGTCGAGGGCGCCGGGTCGTCGTGGATGGAGGTCCCCAGCCCGGTGCGCGTCGTCATGGACGGCCGCGAGGTGTTCCGCAACGCCGTCGTTGGGATGGGCATCGCTGCCGAGCGGGCGCTCGCCGACGCCGGATGGACGATCGACGACGTTGATCTGCTCATCCCGCACCAGGCCAATATCCGGATCATGGACGCCACGACGAAGCGGCTCGGCATCGATGATGCGAAGGTCGTCAAGAACATCGACTCATACGGCAATACATCTGCAGCGACGATCCCGATCGCCCTCTCCGAGGCCGTCGACGAGGGTCTCGTGAAACCGGGGGCACGCATCATCCTGGTCGCCTTCGGAGGAGGGTTGACGTGGGGAGCGGCGGCGATCCAGTGGGGCGATCGCATCGAGCCGCTCGCAACGAGCGACGCCCAACTCCCACCGAGCGATCGCACGGGCCTGCAGATCATGATCGATCGTCACGAGGCTCGGAACTCGTGAGCCACGTAGCGCTCGTGACAGGCGCTTCGCGCGGCATCGGGCGAGCGATCGCCGAGCGTCTCGCTGCGGACGGGCACCCCGTCGCAGTGAACTACGCAGCGAACGCCGCTGCCGCCGACGAAGTCGTCGCCCGGATCTCTGCTGCGGGAGGGACGGCCGTGCCCATTCGGGCGGACGTCGGAGATGAAGACGCCGTAGCGGCCATGTTCGCCGAGATCGAGGATCGGCTCGGCCGGGTTGAGATTCTGGTCAACAACGCGGGAATCACGAAGGATGACTTGCTGCTCCGGATGGGTCCGGAGGATTGGGATGCCGTGATCCGTACGAACCTGCGATCGGTCTACCTATGCAGTCGCGCAGCGATGCGGGGGATGCTCCGGTCGAAGTGGGGCCGGATCATCTCGGTGAGCTCCGTCTCCGGCCTCTCGGGGAATCCGGGCCAGGCCAACTATGCGGCGTCCAAGGCGGGGATCATCGGATTCTCGAAATCGATTGCCCGAGAGATCGGGTCGAGGAATATCACGGTCAACGTTGTCGCCCCCGGCTTCATCGAGACCGACATGACAGGAGAACTCGGCGACGAGATCGCGGCGGAGGTGGCCGACAGGGTCGCTCTCGGGCGGCTCGGAAGGCCCGAGGATGTCGCGGCGGCGGTGGGCTATCTTGCCTCCGACGACGCGGCGTACGTCACGGGACAGACGATCGTCGTCGACGGTGGTCTGACCCTATAGCGAGACAGCGAGGAGGCTGGACTCATGGAGCGCACAGAGATCGAATTGAAGCTCGTCGATCTACTCGTCGACGAGCTCGGTATTGAGCGGGAAGCGATCACGATGGAGGCGAAGTTCGAGGAAGACCTCGACGTCGATTCCCTCGGTGTCGTGGAGCTGCTCATGGCACTCGAAGACAACTTTGATGTGAAGATCCCCGACGAGGAAGCAGAGCAGATCTCGACGGTCGGGGAGGCCATCAATCTCGTGGAGAAGAAGCTCAACGGCTGAGGGGGAATCATGAGCGACCGCCGTGTGGTCGTCACCGGCCTCGGGACCATCAACCCCGTGGGCGGCGACGTGGCCGCGACCTGGGCGGGCCTCCTTTCGGGGAAGTCCGGGATCGGGGCCATCACCGCCATCGACGCATCGGACCTCCGAACGCGCATCGCGGGGGAGGTTCTGGGGTTCGACATCGAGGAGTACGTTCCGCGCCGTCAAGCAAGACGGATGGACCGATTTGCCCATCTCTTCTGGGTCGCATCCCGAGAGGCCCTCGGTGATGCAGGAATCTCGTACGAGCCGGACGATCCCGCCGCCAACCGAGCGGGTGTCGCCGTTGGAACCGGGATCGGTGGAGTCGACACGCTCGAACACGAGATCGGAGTGCTCTCCGACGTGGGGCCGCACCGGCTGAACCCGTTCGGCATCCCGAAGATCATCGCGAACATGGCCGGCGGCCAGGCCTCGATCGACTTCCACCTCTACGGTCCGAACACGACGGCGGTCACCGCTTGTGCCGCCTCGGCGAACGCCGTCGGGGACGCAGCCGCAATCATCCAGAGAGGCGCCGCCGACGTGATGCTTGCCGGCGGAGCGGAGGCGGCGGTCACGCGGTTCACGATCGGCGGCTTCTCCCAGGCGAGAGCGCTGAGCACGCGCAACGACGATCCCGAGGGCGCGAGCCGGCCGTTCGATGCCGATCGCGACGGCTTCGTTCTCAGCGAGGGGGCGGCTGCACTCGTACTCGAAGAGCGAGAGCATGCCCTGAATCGAGGCGCGACCATCTATGCAGAGGTCGCCGGTTACGGGATGTCATCCGACGGATATCACATCACGCTCCCACGTCCCGGCGGAGACGGTGCTGCGAGGGCCATGCAGGCGGCGCTCGACGACGCCGGAATCAACGCGGTCGACGTCTCGTACATCAACGCACACGGGACGTCCACGGCTGCCAACGACGTGACGGAGACGACCGCCATCAAGACGGTCTTCGGCGACGCCGCGAACAGGCTGCCGATCTCTTCGACAAAGTCGATGACGGGACACCTCCTCGGAGGGGCCGGAGCACTCGAAGCGATCGTGAGCGTGCTTGCCATCCACGACGGCGTTGTCCCGCCGACGATCAACCTGGCAAATCCAGACCCGGAGTGTGATCTCGACTACGTGCCTGGAGAGGCGCGGGACGTCGACGTGCGCTACGCGATAACAAACTCGTTCGGATTCGGCGGCCACAACGTCGTGCTGCTGTTCGGCGCTCCGCAGTAGCGCAGCAACACAGTCGTTGAGTTCCTGAGCTACTGCTCGGGCCGAGTGTCAATCGTGCCGGGGATGCGCTGGAAGCCGACGGTCGCGAAGACCCGATAGATGCCGGGCTCGAGCGTGCTGTAATCGAACTCGAATTCGGCGCCCTCTGCCATCGTCGTTTCGAAGAGGCCGTCCTTGTCGGCGAGCATGTACTCGCGAGGATCCTCGTTCACCCACCGGACGATCCATGTCTCGTTGAGGTCGAGCAGCACGTTCGACGGCCGGAACGAGCCGTTGTTGATCCTGACCTTGAGGACGCCTTCCGGCGGCGGCTCGGTCGTCGTCGTGGTCGTCGGCTGACGGTCGGCTGCGAGAACTTCGTCGGCTGGTGAGCTCTGGAGCGCGAAACCCATGACGAGGAGCACCGCGACGACGCCGGCGATCAGCGCAAGGCTTCTGACGAAGGTCCGTTGTTCCACGACGCTCCTCTGGCTCGAGTGGGAACCGGCATGTTAGGGCGGTGTCGAGCAATCCGTGGTGGTGCCCTACCGGGTACCGTTCGGCAACGATGCACTTCACCGAGCCGATCCTCCACGTCGACATGGATTCGTTCTTCGTCGAAGTCGAGCGGCTCGACGACCCTCGTCTCGTCGGCAAGCCGGTTGCAGTCGGCGGAACCGGGGGGCGGGGAGTCGTGGCATCGGCGAGCTACGAGGCCCGGCAGTTCGGTGTTCGCTCGGCGATGCCGGTCGGCGAGGCACGACGCCGCTGTCGTGAGCTCATCGTCGTGGACCCGACTCACGGGCGATACGGAGAGATCTCCCACGACGTGTTCGGGATCATGCGCTCGTTCACGCCGCTCGTCGAGGGCATCTCGATCGATGAGGCGTTTCTCGACGTCTCCGGGCTGAGGCTCCACTATCCATCGAGCGAGGCGGTCGGTAAGGACATTCGCTCGGAGATCCGGCGGCAGATCGGAATACCCGCCTCGGTCGGCATCGCTGCGACGAAGTTCATAGCGAAGATCGCGTCGGGACACGCGAAGCCGGACGGGCTGTTGCGGATCCCCTCCGGCACCGAGCTGGCTTTCCTTCATCCTCTCGACGTCGGCGAACTGTGGGGCGTCGGAGCGGCCACGGGTGAGACTCTCCGGGACCTGGGGATACGAACGGTCGGCGACCTTGCACAAACGCCGGCCGATGTGCTCGAGCGCCGCATCGGCACGGCGGCTGCAACACACCTCCTCGCTCTCGCCCGAGCCGAGGACCCGAGGCCCGTCGAGGGGACGGAATCCGCCCGATCGATCTCATCCGAAGCCACATTCGCGAAGGACATCAAGGACCGCGATCTCGTCGAACGCGAGACACTACGTCTCTGCGATCAAGTCTCGGCCCGTCTCGGGAAGGCGGGGGTGGCGGGTCATACCGTCACGTTGAAGGTGCGCTTCTCCGACTTTGTGACGATCACGAGATCCTCTCGGCTCGCCCGCCCAATAGCGAACACCTCCGAGATCTGGGAGGTGACGCGGGGACTCATCAGTCGAGCCGAGATCGACGATCGCGAAGTTCGCTTGCTCGGAGTCGGGATGAGCGACCTCGCCGACGTCGAGGAGGCCCGGCAACTCGTTCTCGGAAGGGAGCGGCAAGATGCCGCAGCAGACGCCGTCACGGCCGTTCGTGACCGGTACGGCACGGGCTCGGTGGTTCCCGCCCGGATCGTTCGCCCGCCGGAGCGAGGGGACAGGTAGCGGGCTCTTCGCCGAGTTGCGAGTGCTGGGCCAAATGGTGCAAAGGACCCGTTATCTGGATCAGCGACCCTCGGTATACTCGAGTGCAGGAAGGTTCGAAGCGGAGGCCTGCCGAGATGCCGTTGGATGACCGCGAACAGCGCATCCTTGAAGAGATCGAGCGCAACCTCTACGCCGAGGATCCCAAACTCGCGCAGACGGTCGCCAAGACCGATCTCTCGGTGAGGGTCAAACGGCGTCAGCGAATCGCGGCCGTGGGCTTCTTCTTCGGACTTGTGATCATGCTCGGAACGTTCACGAGGTTCTCCTACATTGCGGGCCTTGGTTTCGTCCTCATGGTCGTCTCCGCCGCGACGATCGCCGTGACGCTGCGCACGCCGCGTAGTGATCGGAGTCCGTCGCACTCCGTCTCAGAGTGGGTGGACGACGTCAGAGAACGATGGCGTAGAGGACGCTAGAGTTGCGGCTCCGCGAGGGGCCAACAGGATTCAAGAAACGGCCGATGGGCCGGCGACGATGGGGAGAACGCGTGGATGGTTTCACCGCTCAGCAAGCGACACGACTCACAGGCTGCACGCCTCATCAGCTTCGCTACTGGGACAAGGTGGCACTCGTACAGCCCTCCCTCCAGCGCACCGGCGGTCGGCCGGGGCGTCGGCGTCTCTACTCCTTCCGGGACCTGGTTGCGCTGCGTGTCGTGAGGAGCCTGCTCGACAACGGCATGTCGATCCAGCGTGTGCGCCGCGCTTGGGATTATCTGCGCCGGACCGCCGACATGGATGCGCATCTCTCTGAGATCCGGCTCGTTACCGACGGAGACACGATCTTCGCCGTCGCCGTGGACGAACACGAGATCCTCGACGCCCTGCGCCAGGGCCAGTTGGCTTTCTTCGTCGCGATCAACGACATCACGCAGTCCGTCGAAGAGGACGTAACACGCTTCGAGCTGGATCGGGACCAATTCCTCGAGATGCTCAGGTACGTCGAGGACGACGTGCTTCTCGAAGTTGACGACGCAAGCGGTTGATCTACCGCCGGAAACGTCTCCGCAGTGACCCGAGCCTGAACCGCGCTCGGATCCGCTCCATCGTCGAGTAACGCGTCGAGAGGCGTTCGCTCGTGAGCTCCATCGATCGTCGCGCTGTGTCGACATCAGGGTCCGTCAGGGTGTCAACGGGGCCGTACACCGACCTCGAGTAGACGAAGGCGAGTGGTGCCATTGCGTCGTCCACCCTGTCGGCGAGCTCCACGGGAGTCACTGTGGCGTCCGGCTCCTCGCCGAGATCAGTGAGCCGCACGACGATCTCCTCCCACGCCGCAGCGATGTCCCCGTCTCCGAGGCGCCGCATTCGGTTCCTGTGCCGCACCCACTTCGTGAGCGGCACGGTGAGAACGACGAGCCCGACAAGGGCGAGGACGACGGAGAGAATCGTGACCCATCCGGGGATGCGGTCCGCAGCGGCCGTCTCGCTGCCACCTCCGAAGAACGGGACGGTGGGCGCCTGTCGGTCTCCTTCGAGGATGCCTCCGAGCCCCCCGCCGGTGTTGGTGAGCGGCGGCCGTGGTCGCTCCGGAACCTGCTCGAGGTAGGCGGCGACGTCGTAGCCGAGAGCGTCTTCCATGGTGCTGTAGCTCGTGACCGGGTTCGCATCGTCGCTCCTCGGGGTCGGGTCGAACGAGACCCATCCGACCTCAGGGATCCACAGCTCCACCCAGGAGTGCGCGTTCTTGTCGCGTACGAGGACCTCGTCCACGTCGGTTCGCTCCCCAGGTGTGAAACCGAGCACGACGCGGGTCGGAATCCCGATGCTGCGGGTCATCACCGCCATCGACGTTGCGAATTGCTCGCAGTAGCCGCGCCGGTAGCCCACGTTCTCCTCGGAGTCGTCGAAGAGCCACGCTGCGAGGATGTCGTCGCCGTGGCCGGGTGTGACGGCGAGGTCATACACGAATCCGCCGGTCTCCCTGAACCAGTGCTCGATCGCCATGCCCATCTCGAATGGGGTTTCGAATTTGCGGGTCAGCTTGAGAGCTTCGACCTTGATCTTCGGATCGATCTCGGGTGGGAGCTCGGTGTACGTCTCCTCATCCGGAAGAACCCTCGGCTCGGCGACGATGATCGCAGGGGCCGTCTTGTCCCCCTCGATGACCGCCGTCGCGAAGACCGGGGACAGTCCGCCGCCCGGCACACCGGCGACGGCTTCGGGCTCGAGAATCGGAATCTTCGAGAACGTGCGGTACTGCATCCCCTGGTAGGTGCGGTCGCCGCGAAACAGCAGAGAGGTGTCGATTCGGCGAATCCGGAATGCTGCCTCGTCTTCGCCCGCCGCACCGCCGAGAGCGTATGGAGTCGGGAGCCAGTCCTGGCTGAGCCCGAGGATCTCGATGTCTGCGACGACGTTCGCCGTCGTCCCCGCGTACTCCATGCCGTCGATCTCGTTCGGCGGTTCATCCAGCTCGTACACCTGCGGCCTGCTGGCCGACCACTGGCCGTCCCGGTACGTCTCCATCGTGACGAGCCTGAAGGACACCTCGCTTGGATCGAGATCGCCGTCGATGTCGAGCGTCGCTGTGAAGAGCGGGATCCCTTCTTCGGACACGAGGCCCTTGCGGATGTCGACATACGGGTTGTAGCTGACGCTCCCATAGAAGCCGCCACCGAGCCCACCCGGGGTGCGCCATGCGAGGACTCCGTCGTAGGGGACCCGGGGTGCCAGCAGTCCGGCTCCCACGACGGAGACGCCGATGAGGGCCGTGAGCAGCACGGTTGCGGTGATCGGCGGCGCATGCGACGGTCGTTTGCCGCTCGGTCCCGACATGCGTCCCGCTCCGCGATCTCGCTCATCGAGGGCGACCGCAAGAATCGTCGCGGCGACGAGCATGATGAACGCGATCAGGACGGGTAGCCCGTTGTTGCGTCGGTCGAGCGTGGCGAACTGAAGTGCTACAACGAGCGGAGGGAGGAGAGCGACGAACGGGTGGTCCTTTGAGAGCCCCCATGCGAGGAGGGCTCCGAGGACCCAGAAGAGCATGGTCAGGATGATGACGATGCCGGGAATCGGGCGCACCGGCTCCACGCCGTGTCGGATCACGTCGACGGCGCGGGCGAGGTGTGTCCAGAGGGTTGTGAGGCCGGCCGAGGTCGGGAAGACAATGACCGACTCGGTCGGGGCGGAGTATCTGGCAGCAGCGAGGAGGAGCGCCCCCAAGTTGATGAGGACGACCCACAGGGTGCGGAGCCGGTACGTGATCGCCGTCCAAGTGACGATGAGGCCGATCGCGAGTCCGGAGAGCACGACGAGCTGCCACTTCGCGCCTCTCTCGGTCGGCAGGAGCAGCCCGCTGAGCTGCCAGAAGGCAAAGGCCATCGATGCGAGGCCGGCTATCCAGCTGTAGCGGTAGACCATGTCCGCTCCATCCCGAGTTTCCAGGCCGGTGCCCAACGCTCCGAGGGGATTGACGAGACGGTCGTTGCCCCAGCGCGGGCGAATTGCACGAGGGGCTCTTGGCCGTCGGCTGCCGCCGACATCACGACCGTCCGGTAGAAGTCATTGCCGAGCGTGCGGAACGCAGCGAGTACCGGGTCATCCGGCACCCCGGTCACGACGACGAGTACGCCACCTGCCATGCCATGTCGGCGGATTCGCGTGAGCGCGGTACGCAGATCGAGCACCGGCGCCGGCTGCACCGCCGCGAGCTCCTCCATCGCGATACCGTATCCCTCGGTCGTGCCGATCACCGTGCCCGAACCGTTCCCCGCCCAGATCGTCGGCGTGTAGCCGTTCCTGAAGAGGTGCCGGAACGCCGACGCTGTGCCGCGCACGGCATGCTCAAATGCTTCGCCGTCCGGATACGCGGACTGGCGTGGATCGAGGAGGACGAGCGCCCTCGACTGCCACGGCATCTCGAGCTGGCGGATCATGAGCTCGCCGCGCTTCGCCGATGAGGGCCAGTGGACCTTGCGGAGATCGTCGCCCAACTGGTATTCGCGCAGTGTGAAGAAGTCCTCCCCTCCGGTTTGGGAGAAGCTCGCCTTCGACGTATTCACCGTCGGGTCGTGTCCCCTCCCGAGAGGGAGGCCGTCGAGATCCTCGACGGCCGGAAACACGACGAGCCGATCCACCTTGCCTGCGGTACCGCCGGCCTCTGTGAGAGCGAGAGGATCCCGCACCTGGACCACGGCGGGCCCAACCGAGTAGATCCCGCGGGGCCGGCAGAGGACCTCGTAGCGGGCCGACATGGGGGAGTAGGGCTCGATCCGGTCGGCGATGAAGCGCGCCGTTCCGAGTCCCTGCACCTCATCGAGGACGATGGCCTGGGGGATGCGGCGGCTCGCCGATAGCGAGACCTCAACGACCGCCCGGTCGCCGTCGTGGACCTGGAACGGTGTGAGCCTTCTCGTGACGCCGACGCGGGGCACCGTCGATCGAACGTAGAGGGCGCCGCCGGCAACCGCAACGATGAGGAACAGGCCGACGCCGAGCATGAGACGCTCACCGAAAGCGATCCACAACACGACGAGGGCGACTCCCGCCCCCAGTGCCGCCCAACCGCGAGTCGTCGGCATCAGCGCCGCGTCCTCAGGATGCGGCGACCCGGGTACCCGGGACGGGCACGCTTCCCATCACTCGTTCGAGAATCTCGCCGACGGAGACGCCTCGCATTTGAGCCTCGGGTCGCACGATGAGTCGATGGTTGAGCACGGGTTTGAGCACTGTCTTCACGTCGTCGGGGGAGACGTAATCTCGTCCGGCGATGGCCGCGGTCGTTCGGGCCGCGCGCTGGAGGAACAGCGATGCTCGCGGCGATGCGCCGAGGAGGAGGTCCGGGTCTTCGCGCGTCGTCTCAGCGACGTCGATGATGTACCCCTTGACCACCTCCGCCACATGGAGGCGCTGAGCGATTGTGGCCATGCGGACGATGTCATCGGCATGTACGACCGGCCGTAGGTCCTCGAAGGTCGATCGCTCGCCGTGCGTGTCGAGCATCTCGAGCTCCTTGAGACGAGTCGGGTACCCCATCGTCAACCGCATCATGAACCGGTCGAGCTGTGCCTCGGGGAGCGGGTACGTGCCCTCGTGCTCAATCGGATTCTGGGTCGCGATCACGATGAACGGGGGGCCGAGCGTTCGGGTTGCGGCGTCGACCGTGACCTGCCGCTCTTCCATGGCCTCGAGGAGCGCCGCCTGTGTCTTGGGGCTTGCCCGGTTGATCTCGTCGCCGAGGACGACGTTCGAGAAGATCGGGCCGGCGCGGAACACAAACTCGCCTGCCTCGCGGTCCCAAACGGAGACGCCGGTGACGTCCGATGGGAGAAGGTCCGGAGTGAACTGAATCCTCTGGAACGAGCAATCGAGCGATCGTGCGAGCGACTTGGCGAGCAGCGTCTTGCCGACTCCCGGCACGTCTTCGATGAGCGCATGGCCTCCCGAGATGAGACAGGACGTGATGAGCTCGACCGTCTCGCGTTTTCCCTGGATGACGTGCTCGATGTTGTCCGCAATGGCGCGGAATCGGTCGCCGAACCAGGCGAGATCGTCCGGGGTCACTGACACGCGGCTGCCTCCTGAGTTGTGTCGCACTGTCGAGCCTAGAGCGTGAGGCGGGGTGTGGGAGCGGCTGAGTAGCCAAGTAGCCAAGTAGCCAAGAGAGGCAGTACTTCGCTACTCGGCTACTTCGCTACTGTCACGCCCACATGATCGATCGCGACGTCGCAACCGCTATCGCCAAGCGCCCTCGCCTGTGGGCAACGGCCGTCGGTGCTACGTTCGCCTTCGCCCCGCCCGGTTGGTGGCATCATCCGCCATTCCTCCCGATCCCCGATGCCGACCTGATGCGCTGGCGGGTGACTACTGCTTATGGGGACGAAGAAACCCCTATTGCTCCAGACGACGTTCTGTCGTATCTTGAGTGGAGGCAGCGATCAGCCCAGGGGAAATGAGGGGAGGCAGACGTGGCCGTGGGCCTACTTCATGATGACCTGGTGAGCCTGCCCGGCGTCGAGAGTGCAGATCTCGACGGAGACTCCACCGCACCAACGGGGGTGCGCGTTCGTCTAGCCCCGGGAGTCGATGCCGCAATCGTGGGTGATGAGGTGCAGCGCGTGCTCGCACTCCACGGTCTGCGATCGGAGGTCGAGGTGGCTCCACCGTCGCCTGCGACGGTTGCCCCATTCCCCGGCCGTGTCTCCGACGAGTCCGCCGTCTCTCCGTCGACCGTGCCGATCGCGGAACACGATGCGGTCGTTGCGGCCTATGCCGAAAGCGACGTGCTCGAATCGGTGAGCGTCACGGAGGGTCGCGACGGCGTGGTGGTCGAAGCACACGCAGGAGAGACGAGTGCATGGGTGAGAGCCGCCGGACGCATCGGACCGGCGTTTGACCAAGCCATCGTCTCGGCGGTGGCCGAACTCCTCGGGACCCGAACGGAACCACTCATCCGCTCCGTCGACTCACGTGACCTCGGCGACGTGACCGTCCTGACGATCGTGCTCGAAGAAGCGGGGGAACAGCACGTCGGATCGGCGGCAGTCGAAGGCGGGCGGCCCTACGCCCTCGGCCGGGCGGTGTGGGCGGCGCTGTCCTCACGCTGATCGTGCTGAGGCATCAATTGCACGATCACGTCCGCTGACGAAGGGGCAGCCGACTCATCCGTGGCCGACTCCTCGAACTCTCGACGGAAGCCGTCCACCTTCGATATCACGTCACGCACGACGAGCCGTGTGTGATCCTCCGGGACTTCGAGGAGCTCTCCGTGATCGGCCTCGTTCGTGGAGACGATCGTCAGCCCGAGGCCTCGCAGGTGGTCGAGCATGATCTCCTGAGTGATCTTGTCGGGGGAGAGGACCGAGAGGTCGGACACCACGAGCGCATCGGCCGACCCGGAACGAGCGATGTCGAGCATTGCCCGGAAACCGTCGCGTCCCAGGGGCTTGGTCGGATCGCGCCCGTCCTGGCATGTTGCAATGAGGTGGTGTCCCGACTCGGACGCCCACCTGCGAAGGCGCTCACCCTGAGCGAACGCGCTATCACCCTCGGTAAGGCTTGGTGCCTCCCGCACGTACCCGACGACTCGCACGCTCACTCCACTCGTCGTTGACTGCCCGAAACAGAGTATGACATGGGCACGCTGAGTGGTCAATAACCGCCGCTGAGTAGTTACTCACCGTTCGGGGCGAAGACGAACGCTGGTACGCTCCGTGCGTGCCGCGAGCACTGGTCCTCAATGCGAGTCTCGAGCCACTGTCGGTGGTTCCCGTGCGGCGCGCGCTCGTGCTCGTGCTGCGAGAACGAGCCGACGTGCTGGCCACGAACGGAGCGATCTGGCGATCGGAGGCGGTTGCCATGCCGTCGCCGTCCGTCGTGCGCCTGCGCCGCTACATCCGTGTGCCGTACGAGCGCCGGGTGCCGGTGAACCGGAGAACGGTCTTCCAGCGGGACGGGCACAGGTGCCAGTACTGCGGACGCCAGGCAGAAAACCTCGACCATGTCGTCCCCCGGTCACAGGGGGGAGAGCACTCCTGGCGCAACGTCGTTGCGGCTTGCCGGCGGTGCAATACGAAGAAGGGTGGCCGGACACCCGCCGAGGCGGGCCTTCATTTGGTATCGACACCGCGAGCGCCCCACGCAGATGCTTGGGTCACCGCAGCGCTCGGAGGATCGGTCGATCCCGACTGGGAGCCCTACGTCGGGAGTTAACTGTGGCGGATGAGCAGCACCGGCTTCGGCGACCGTCGGACGAGCTTCGTGCTCGTTGAGCCGAGCAGCCCTTGGACGACCCCTTGCCCGTGGGAACCGACGACGATCACGTCGGCGTCGGTCGTCTCTGCGTGTTTGATGATCGTCCCCGAGATGTTCTCGCTTTCGACGACGACGCAATCGGCGTCGATATCCAAGGCCCGGAGCGCCGCCACGAGCGGTCCGGTGCGGTCTTCGCGCTTGTCGTGTAGGTAGCGATCGATCAGGGCATCGTCGCCCGGCCAACCGAAAGGGGCCTCCTGGGGCACTGCGGGGGTCTCGACGTACTCGTCGTCGGCGATGACGCCCGGTGTGGGCGCGGCTCCCCATTCGTGTCGCATCTCCTTGAGGAATGCTCGCGGAACCTCGACGACGGTCATCACGGTGGCGCGTCCGTCGGGCCCGGCAAGACGGCTTATGAAGGACGAGGCGACCTCGGGATCGAGTTCTCCGTCGGTTGCGACGAGTACGTGCACGGCTCCTCCTCAGTCTTCGGTCTCCCCGGCTTGCCCCAGACTAAACGGTCAGCCCTGCCTCGCGCCCGATCTCGACCAACGTCGGCGTCGACAACCCGGCACGGGCAGCATGCCGGATCGCCCTCTCGAGGCGCCTTGGAGCACTCCTGCCGGTAGCGCCGTGCCCGGGGTCGCCTTCGAAGGCGGCGAGCATCCCCTCGATCGCTCGTCCGCGATCGATCGACGAGCCGACGAGCCACTCCTGGACGGCGAGAACCTCGCTCGCGACCTGCGACGCGAGGTCGTGGTGATTCCGCCAGAGCTCGGAGACCGTGCCGCCGACCCTCAAGCCGGCGATATTCGCGGTGAGGATGTAGAGGTTCTTGGCGACCAGCGTGTCGACGAGGTCCGCGTCGTTGAGGACGGCTGCGGGGATGTCGATGGATCCCAGGGCCGCAACGAGGAGTTCGGCGGCCGGCCCTGCGACCGGCGTCGGAATGATGACCCGCGTCGCTTGCCCCGGCTTCTTCTCGAACCAGACGGCCGCGATGGTCGGTGACTCGATCCCGTGGCGGAGCCAGTCCCGTGGGAGCAGCTCGTTCTGGATCAACCCCACACGATCGCGCCACACCGCAGGCAGCGCATCCAGCACGGGATGGAGGTCATCCTCGCCCACGGTGACGAGGACGAGCTCGGGGTCGGGGATCTGCTCGACGATTTCGGCTGGGCTCGTCGAGCGAAGCAGCGGGTACACGGGCCGACCGGAGCGAAGGATGGCGCGGGCGAAGACTGCCCCCATCTCTCCGATGCCGACGATGGCGGTGGGTCGTTGCATCTCCGCAGGGTACCGCCGGGGGAGTGGGGAGCGTTGGGGCGCATCGGGGAGCGAATACATTGACATGTGGGAGAGAATGGGCCATAGTGGGGCCTCGTGGGAGATGATGATCGCAGAGCTACGGAGGCGCGGAAGCGTGTTTCTCGGGGAATACAGCCACTCGCTGGACTCGAAGGGCCGCGTGGTGATGCCCAGCAAGTTCCGCACGGGCCTCGAACACGGGTGCGTCGTGACCAAGGGACAAGAGCGATGCATCTACGTCTTCCCGATGGATCGATGGGAAGAGGAGTCGAGCAAAGTGCTCAGGCTCCCGCGAACGGATCGGCGGGCCAGGAACTTCGCCCGGTCCTTCTTCGCCTCGGCGTCGGATCAGGCACTCGATCGACAGGGACGAGTGCAGATCCCGGAGCCGCTTCGGCAGTACGCCGGGCTGGAGAAGGACCTGACGGTGGTGGGAGTCGCCGACCGTATCGAGGTATGGGCGACGGAGAAGTGGCGGCTGGTGGCCGCCGAGGCGGACGAGTACTACGCCGAAATCGAGGAGGTTCTTTCGGAGGACGGAATATGAGCAAACGAACCCCGCGTCGGGCCACGGGTCCGACGCCGCGATTGATCGAGTGGTCTGGCCTGTGGTCAGTCCCCCGGATGCCAATTGGAAGGCCCCTTACTCCGCCCGCTTCCATGTTGGCGCCAGCGTTCCGGGGGACTGA
>JBDLHX010000025.1:0-26203 GCA_039715165.1 Actinomycetota bacterium | reverse complement strand
CATCTTCCAGGACCCGTACTCCTCGCTCGATCCCCGCAGCCAGGTCGGCGATTCGATCGGCGAGGGTCTGCGCCTCCATGGCATCGGTGACCGCAACGAGCGTCGCGAACGCGTCAACCGCATGCTCGAACTCGTCGGCCTCGAGTCCAGACACGCCGGCCGCTACCCGCACGAATTCTCGGGCGGACAGCGCCAGCGCCTCGGAATCGCACGAGCCTTGATCCTGGAACCGGACTTCGTCATCGCCGATGAACCCGTGTCGGCACTCGACGTCTCGGTGCAGGCGCAGGTTCTCAATCTCCTGAAGGAGTTGCAGCAGGAGCTCAACCTGACGCTCTTGTTCATCGCACACAACCTCGGTGTCGTCGAACACATCTCGGACCGAGTGGCCGTGATGTACCTCGGACGGATCGTCGAGTTCACCGACCGCGACCGTCTCTACGGGCACCCGACGCACCCGTACACCGAGGCGCTGCTCTCAGCGATCCCGATCCCGGACCCAGGCCGGTCCCGGGATCGAGTGATCCTCCAAGGCGACGTCCCCTCTCCGATCAACCCGCCGCAAGGCTGCCACTTCCACCCGCGATGCCCGATCGCCCTCGACGGGGTCTGCAACGTGGACGTACCGGCGCTCCTCCCCGCGGGTGACGTCGAAGACCACCTCGCCGCGTGCCACGTCCGGACCGGAGCGCACCAACACGCAACCGGCGCGTAGGACTCCTCCTCGCCGCCGCGGACATCCGCCCCTGGCACCCGACGGTCTGCGCCGGTACGCTCGGGATGGAGGACTCGTGAGCGAGAACATGATCGGGCTCGAATGTGACGTCCCAATCTGGGACCGCTTCTACCTCGTCCGTCCCATCGTGGTCATCGGGACCGTCGAACCGGACGGCCACGTCGACTTCGCTCCGAAACACATGGCAGGTCCCGCGTCGTGGCAGAACTTCTACAGCTTCGTCTGCTGCCCCGACCACGCCACCTACAAGAACGCGGTCCGCACGGGCGAGTTCACCGTCTCATATCCGACCCCGGACCAGATCGTCGAGACGAGTCTCACCGCCGAACGACGGTCCACGGACGACACCAAACCCAGCCTGGTTGCCGTGCCCAAAGTTCCCGCCACGGTCGTCGACGGCGCATTGGTGCGTGGCGCGCGAATCCACCTCGAGTGCGAGCTCGAACGGACGGTCGACGGAATCGGCGCGAACAACATCGTCATCGGACGAGTCGTCGCGGCCGCCGTCGACGAACGGGCGCTTCGCGGCCTCGACCGCGAGGACGCACACGCAGTCTCCGACGCTCCGATCCTCGCGTACCTCCAGCCGAACCGCTTCGCCGTCGTCGACGACAGCCGCAGTTTTCCGTTCATCTCCGGTGGCCGAGGTAGCTCGTGGTAGTCGCGACCCGTCCCGGTCGCGTTCTCGATCACCTCCAGCAACACCGTGAAGATCTGGTCGGGTTGTGCGAACAGCTCGTAGCGATCGAGAGTCCGTCTGATGATCCGGGCGCGACCAGGCTCGTGCTTGAGCGCCTCACCTCAGAGTTCCATGGGCTCGGCTACCGCTGCCGGCTCTCCCCACCGAACAAGTCGGGCGGCTACTTGTATGCCCGCCCCAGGCACCATCCAAGGGGCGCCCGGGCTCAGCTGATCCTCGGCCACGCCGACACCGTCTGGCCGATGGGAACGCTCGCAGCGCGCCCGTGGACCATCGACGGTCCGCACGCACACGGTCCCGGCATCTTCGACATGAAGGCCGGACTCGTCCAGATCATCTTCGCCCTTCGAACCCTCCAGGATCTCGGCCTCGAACCTCCTGCCACACCGCTCGTTCTCATCAACACGGACGAAGAGATCGGGAGCAGGGAATCTCGAAGAGCGATCGAGCGGCTCAGTCGCCTCGCATGCAGAGCGTTCGTGTGCGAACCGGGACTCGGGCCTTGCGGGGCGCTCAAGACCGCCCGCAAGGGCCTCGGGCGCTACACCGTCACCGTCCATGGGCGGGCCGCTCATGCCGGTCTCGACCCGGAGGGCGGAGCAAGCGCAATCCTCGAACTGTCCTCGGTCATCCAGCAACTCTTCGCCCTCAACGACCGCGACCGCGACATCACCGTCAACGTCGGAACGATCGAGGGCGGCATCCAGCCGAACGTGATCGCTCCTCACAGCCAGGCCGTCGTCGACGTGCGGGTCCTGAATGACACCGACGCCACCCACGTCGATTCAGCGATCCACGCCATCACCCCGGTCACGGAAGGCACGACCATCAGCGTCTCGGGTAGCTTCGGGCGACCCCCGATGATCCGCACCCCAGGCAACGCCGATCTCTATGAGCAGGCACAAGACATCGGCGGCGAGCTCGGTCTGAAGATCCGCGAGGTCACGGCCGGGGGCGGCTCGGACGGCAACACGACGAGCCAGCACGCGCCGACGCTCGACGGCCTCGGGATCATCGGCGACGGGGCTCACGCACCGAGCGAGCACATCGACATCGCGAGCTTCGCTCCACGGACGGCGCTGCTTGCGGCACTGTTGATGCAGCCCGTCAACGGCGTGTGGAAGGACGCCACGTGAGCAAGTACTTCTTCTCCTCACTCACGCGTATCTCGGACCTCGCAGAGGAGGGTTTCGAAGTCGAACCAAGGGGTCGGGACGAGTGGGCCACCGGCGACTACGTCGTCGGTGAGGTCTTCGGCCGGGCCGGCGAGTTCTCGAGAGTCGAGCTGCGCAGCGGCCGGATGATCGAGGTTGTCGAAGGAGACCTCGTCGTCGGTGCCTGGGGCAGCAGGCGAGCAACCCTCGAGGCGGTCGGCGACTGGACGGACATCAGGGAAGACGGGGTCTTCAATGCGATGACGGCAGCGGGCCTTTTCGGCCGAGTCACCTCCCTGGCGCCGCTCATGCCGCCGCTCATGCGGCTGAGCTACGTCGGGCATGTGAACCGGGTCGGACGCAAGCTAACGATGGACGACTTCATTCCGCCGATCCCGGAGGTCGGCTACGACGTCCCGACGCTGCTCATCATCGGCACGTCGATGTCCGCCGGTAAGACAACCGCGGCCAAGCGCATCATTCGGCATCTCAAGGGGATCGGCCTCCGAATCGTCGGGACGAAGCTGACCGGGGCGGGCCGGTACCGGGACGTGCTCGCGATGTGGGACGCGGGCGCCGACGACATCTATGACTTCGTAGACGTCGGCCTCCCGTCGACGATCACCGATCCGGAGGACTACCGGTTGCGGCTTCGAAAGCTCCTCGCTCTCATCGCGGCGCGCCGACCCGATGTCGTCGTTGCCGAAGCGGGCGCTTCCCCGCTCGAGCCGTACAACGGGGAGGCCGTCCTCGAGGAGCTCGGCGACAACGTGAAGTGCACGGTGCTCTGCGCATCCGACCCGTATGCGGTGTCCGGAGTCATCACTGGATTCGGGTTCGAGCCGGATGTCGTTGCTGGGATTGCGACGAACACGACCGCCTCGGTGGAACTCGTCCAGCGTCTGACGGGTCACCGGGGCTTCTCGTTCATGATCGCCGAGGAGTCCGGCGACGCGTTCGAGGTAATCCGCTCCCGCCTCGCCGTCTAAACCGCGTACCCAGGGTTGCAGTCCCCGTATACGGCGCCACCAGCCCGCGGAATGACGAGATCGCGAGTTGTGACGCTATCGCGCGAAACAACGCGCACCTATCGCGAGATAAGAGGGTATTCAGCCGCTCTCCGGCGTGATAGGTAGAGGGTGGGCAGGGTGGAAGCACCCGAAAGGGGGATGGAAATGGACCCGCTAGGCCATCCGGATCTCGTTCGGCTCGGTCGATCGCTCCGGAATCGTCTCGACGACACACTGGATGCGGAACAGGCGGCAGCCCGTGCCGCCGCCCACAGGCGGCTCACAATGCGAGACCGTCTCCTCGAGTCGGAGGACCGCACCGAGCAGGTCGTGCTCTCCACGATCGACGGAGGTGTCTACCGCGGTGTCGTCGACGCCGTTGGGATCGACCACGTGGCCATCCTCGACGGAGACGCCGAACGCTTCATCACGATCTCACACATCGTCGCGATGGAGACACGCTGATGGCGGTCGGAGTTCGCGTCCGCAGCCTGTCGGTCCCACGGCCCGACACGCGAACCCTGATCGGTGTGGGCCTCGCCGCTGTGGCGGCCCTGCTCGTCCTGTGGATGACTCGCCCCGTCCCGACCACGCCGGTTCTCGTCGCCGGTGCCGACCTCCCCGCCGGCACGGCCCTCTCCCAACTCGACGTCGCCGTTCGACATGTCACAGAGACGAACGGCCTCGTCGTCGGCGACGAGACCGGCGAGCTATCCGACTGGGTGCTCGTTGCGCCGCTCGCTGCGGGTGAGCCACTGCTGGCAAGCCTCCTCCGGCCGCCCGAGATGCAGGCAGCACCCGATCTCCTCGCTCTCGAGGTCGACCGCTCCCACGCCGTACTCGGACGAATCGATCCCGGCGACCGCGTCGACATCTATGTATCGACGTCGCGACCGGGCGAGCCGGCCGAGACGCGCCTCGTCGCATCGGGCGTCTACGTCGTGGACGTCGAGATCGACGAATCCTCTGTAGGAGGCGACCAGATCCAGCTTCTCCTCGCGGTCGACGATGGACTCGCCGCGACGCTCGCTGAGGCGAAGAACGGCGGCGAGCTCGACCTCGTGCGGGTCGGGCAGTGAGTATCCGCGTCGCCACCGTGCTCTCAGCCCGAGATTGGGAACCGGGCCTCGTTTCCCATGCGAGGGAGACGGCCGAGCTGCGGATCGTGCTGCGTGCGTTCCAGCCGCGCGAGATCGAGGAACACGCAGACGACATCGACGTCGTGGTTGCGGGCGGCGAGGTGTCGTGGGTCACGCCGACGCAGATCGCCTCGTGGCAGCGAGCCGGGCTTGGCGTCCTCGGGATCCATCCGAGAGAGGACGAGCCGGCGGCGGAGATGCTCCGCATGTCGGGTGTCGACGAACTCCTTCCCGACAGCGCCGACGTCCGCACGATCGTGACGGCGATCCGCTTCATCTCCCCTTCCGCCGGGCCGATCGACCGGGACGGCACCGGCTCGGTGATCGCCGTGCTCGGACCCCGGGGCGCGCCGGGAACCACCGAGGTAGCGCTCGGCCTCGCGTGGGAATCGGCAGGCAAGACGACAACGCTGCTCGTCGACCTCGACATGGCGGCGCCGTCGATCGCCATTCGTCTCGGTCTCCCACCCCGGCCGGACATCTCCGACGTCGCCGATCACGTTCGCCAGACCGGGGAGATCGCGACTGAGACCATCCACCGATCGGGCCCGATCTCGGTGGTCACGGGCTCTCACCGGATCGGCGAGGCACCGCTCAGGCCGTCGATGGTCGATGACGTCATCGATGCCGCGACCGCCGCGTTCGGTCGCGTCGTCGTGGACCTTGGAACGGCCGCGGCCGACGATCCCATACTCAAGAGATCGGACACCGCCGTGCTCGTCATCGACGCGAGCGCGGTCGGTGTCGTTCGTGCCGCTCATCTCGTCGCCGGTTGGTCGGGACCGCCGCCGACGATCGTGCTCAACCGCGCCACACCCCGCTCGAGAGCCGACGTCGTCGACGCGGCACGGGAGTGGACAGGAATCGAACCCGCCGCAGTCATTCCGGACCGCCCCTCGATCCGGGCCGCAGCACTCGCCGCCAAGCGCCCCGACGCTCGGCTGCGTCGGCCGCTTGCATCTGCCGGGGTGCTCTCGTGACGCTCACGGCGGGCTCCGAACGGCTCGGGTTTCTCGGAGACCTGCTCGCCGACCCGTCCGTTGAGGAGATCATCATCATCGGCGGGCACCGCACGTTCGTCGTTCGCAGCGGCATCAAGGAACTCGTTCCGATGGTCGCCGACACGGCGACGCTTCGGCGATTCGCCGACCAGCTGCTTGCGGGGACGGGACGCCGTCTCGACTTGTCCTCCCCGATCGTGTCGGCGCAGCTCGCAGACGGATCACGGGTCCACATCACCGGCCCGCCCGTCACCCACCCCGACCGGCTCAACATCCAGATCCGCAAGTTCGTCGTCACTGCGACCGGGCTCGGCGAACTCGTCGAGCGGGGCACACTCAGCCAGCCTGCAGCGGCGCTGCTCAGGACCGCCATGGAGAGGGACCTCTCGGTGCTCGTTGCCGGAGCGCCGGGAGCGGGGAAGACGACCCTCGTCAACTGCCTGCTGCGCGAAGTTCCACCGGACCGCAGGGTCGTCACGTGCGAGGAGGTGTTCGAGATCGACGCCGACTTGCCGGACATGACACAGATGCAGACCCGCGACGCCGGCCTCGATGGAGGCGCTGCGATCACCCTGCGCGATCTCGTTCGGGAGGCGCTTCGCCAGCGACCGGACCGAATCGTTGTCGGCGAAGTGAGGGGCGCAGAGGCGCTCGACATGCTCATGGCCCTCAACGCGGGCTGCTCCGGCATGGCGACGCTTCACGCGAACTCCGCCCGGGACGCGCTCGAGAAGATCGTGTCGTACAGCGTCCTCGCCGGGCAGAACGTGTCGATCCCATTTGTGCGCCGCACCGTCGCATCGGTCGTCGACCTCGTCGTCTATCTCCGGCGCAGCGGGAAGAACCGCACCGTCGAGGAGATCGCGTTCGTTCCCGAGCAGCTCTCCAACGACGTCTTCACGCTTCAGCCGATCTTCGAAGCAGGGCCTTCCGGCCTCCACTGGACGGGCGGGGTGCCGGACGACGAGCGGCTCGACCCGAGTGGGTGGCGGCTGTGAGGGGACTTGCAGCGGTGCTGGCCGGGGCGGCGGCGTGGATCGCCGTATCCGAGTGGACGCCGGCGTTCCGTCTCCCGGCGATTCGGCTGCCGTCCCGGTGGGTGCTGCCCGCTGCCGTCGTCACCGGGTTCGCCGCCGGGCTCGTCTCTCTCGGCCTTCTGGCTGTTCCTGCAGCAGCCGGTGCGATCGGCGTGCTTGCCGCATCGATTCCGATCACCGTCGACGCGACTCGTCGACGACGCGAACGAGACGCCATCGCCGAGGCCTGGCCCGACTTCCTCGCCCTGGTCAAAGGACGCGTCGCAGCCGGAGCAACGCTCCCCGACGCGTTCATCGCGGCGGCGCACCGTTCGCCGGAACCCCTCTCTTCTTCAGCGCGCCCGATCGAGGAAGCCGTGCTGTTCGGTGACGGCTTCGTCGCGTCCCTTGAACGCTTGCGAGAGCAACTCGACGACGCCACGAGCGATCGCGTGCTCACAACGCTGTCGTTCGCCCACCGCTCCGGCGGACACCGCGTGGGCGCGGTCATCTCGTCGCTCGGCGCTTCGATCGCCGACGAGCTGCGCCTTCGGCGGGCACACTCCGCTGCGCTCACCGAGCAGCGCCTAACCGCCGCCGTCGCCCTCGTCGCCCCGTGGGCACTTCTCTCGCTCACGATCTCGACGAACCCTCAGGCAGCGGACGCGTATCGAACCGCCACGGGCTCGATCGTGATTGCGATCGGTTTCGTGTCTACGGGACTCGGGTATCTCGCCGCTCGGAGATCCGCTCGCCTCTCGCTCTCCCCCAGGGTGATGCGATGAACATCGCTGTCGCCCTCGTGGTCGCGGTCGGTGTCTACCTCATCGTGCAGGCGACTCGTGGGGCAACGCTTGCCGATCGTGTCGGCCGCTACCTCCGCCCGATCACCGCAACGGATCTTCCCGCCGCCGACGCTGTCGACCGGAGTCCCGCCGCCGATGCGGGGCTCGGTTGGTCGAGGGCCGAGTACCTCATCAGGCGTGCAGCGACGGCATCCGTCGGAGCGCTTGTCGGCATCCTCCTCGCACAAGGAGACCTGTTCGTCGAAGGGCCCGGTCGTTCGATGCTGCCCATGGCCGCCCTCGGGGCGGCAGCGGGGTGGCTCGGCCTCGGCATGTGGGTCTCGACGCGCAGGGAGCAACGCGCCCGACGACTCCGCTTCGAACTCCCGATCGTCACCGACGCTCTCGCACTCCACGTCCTCGCGGGCGAGTCGGTCGCCACAGCGCTTCAGCGATACGTCGACGAGTCGACCGGGGTGGCCGCCGACGAGATTCGGATCGCCCTCGACGAAGTGGTGGACGGGCGCGGCGTCGCCGAGGCGCTGCAGCGGAACACCCATCGCACGGCCGACCCGGAAGCGGCGCGCCTCTACACGCTCCTCGCACACGCGCACGACACCGGCGGACGTCTCGCCGACGCTCTCGGCGACCTCGGCTCCGACTATCGCGCAGCGCTCGCACGAGATCTCACCGCCGAAGGCGGCCGCCGCGCCCTCACGACGTACGGGCCGGTCCTCGCCCTCATGGTCCCGGTGACGCTGCTGTTCTTGCTCTATCCAACCCTCGTCGGACTTCGCAGCCTGGCGGGGGATCCATAAGAAAGGGGGTGAACATGTGGAAGGAAGAAAGGGGCGCAACCACGGTCGAGTGGTTGGGGCTCGCAACGATCGCGGTGCTCGTCATCGCGATGCTGCTACCCCAGGTTCGCAGCGCCGCAGCCGACGTCTGGGCGAACATCGCAGCGCAGATGACGGGCTTCTTCTCGTAGAGCGAGGCTCGATGATCGTGGAGTCGCTCGCCGCAACGGCGGTCGTCTTCCTCCTCATCGTGATCGTGACGCAGGTCGCGTTCGCGGTTGTTGCTCGTGACTCGGCCGCGGCCGCCGTGTCGGCTGCCGCTCGACGTGCCGGACGTCCGGGAGCCGATCTGGAAGTGGAACAAACCCGGCTTGCGGACGAACTCAGCCGCGTCGTCGCGGGAGCAACAGAGGTCACGGCCCTCATCCAGACCGACGGATCCCGTGTCAGCGTTCGCGCCGGGATCCGGTGGCTGCCGCCCGGCCCAAATCTCGTGCCGATCACGCTCCGAGCATCGTCGACCGCACCAATGGTGGTGCCGCCATGAGTGCCGAACGCGGCGCCGTTCTCATCGGGACGCTCGCCGTCGGGTTCGTGTTCCTGCTCGTGATCACCCAGGCGATCCTCATGATCGGGCGTCTCTCAGTGGCGTCGACAGAGGCTGCCGAAGTGGCGGTCTACGCAGCGCAGCACGGTGCCCGATACGGTGGACCAGACGAAGCAGCCATGCTCGCCCGTGAACTCCTTCCCGGTGCCGACGTCTCCGCGACATCGACGGGTTCGACGCTCGAGGTCGAGGTCCGTGTCCGCGTCTCGCTCGCCGGTCCCGAGGGAACTCCGCTCCACCGAACCGTCACGGGCCGTGCCGTGGCATCCCTCAGCCCCTATCGGAGCCGACCGTGAACGAGCGTGGATCGATGGTCCCGTGGCTCGGCGCCCTCTTCTTCATCGGATTCGTCGTGCTCGGCCTCGCTCTCGACGTGGCGCTCTTCGCAGCCACGTACCGCGAGGCGGCCTTCGCAGCCGATGCAGGCGCCGAGGCAGGTGCAGCGCGCATCGCCACTGCCGCCGCGTACGACGGTCTCACGAGGCTCGACCGGTCGGCGGCGGTGTCGGCGGCCGAGTCGTCGGCGCTCGACGCGAGACCCAGGCCCGGGCGAAGCGCGACCGCTCACATCGAGGGACCGTCGGTGTGTGTCACCGTGACCAACCGGTACGAACCGCGCCTGGCGTCGGTCTTCGGCGTCGGCTCGGAGGGGATCACCGCGACCGCGTGTGCGACACCCGGGCGGGGCTGATTTCTAGGCGACCTCGGGCAGTTCGGAGAGCTTCCCGTAGCGGCGTCGGAACAGAACGTACGAGACGAAGCCGGCCGGGATCGGAAGCCAGAACTGGAAGAGCCGGTATGCGAGCGTCGCGAGCAGGGCATCGCCGGCCGGGATTCCGGAGATCGTCAACATGCCGACGAGTCCCGCCTCCACAAATCCGAGACCGCCCGGCGTGATCGGGATCATGCCGAGCACGGCCGCACCTGCAAATGCGAGGAGGATGAGGCTCGGCCTCGGTTCGGCGCCAACGGCGATGAGCGCAACGACGAGCGTCGCATAGTCGAGGAGCCAGTTCGAGACAGCGGCGGCGAGCGCCTTCTGCCACCGCTCTTCCAGGGCGGACACGACTTCGTTGCGCCGGTCGACCACTTCCTCGGCCGTCATCGCCCAATCCCGCTTGAAGACCCGGGCGAGCCACGCGGCGCCGTGCTCGATGAGCCACCCCAGCCAATAGAGCGGCCGGTCGAAACGTACAACGACCACCGTCGCCGTGAACATGGCGAGGAAGAGCACTGTCCCAGTGATCGCTACCGGGAGCATGCCCTCCGGGATCGGCGCCGAAACCGCAGCAATGACCACGGCCACGGCGGGGAGCGCGAGGAGGACGAGGTTCGAGAGGATCCCCACCGCAGCGAGGGCAACGAGTGCTGCGCCCATCGGGACTCCCGAGACGGCGAGCATTTGGAAGTAGAAGGCGCCACCCGCCACGGGGCCGCCGGGGATCACTTTGACGGCAGCGTTCGACGTCAGTTGCGAAGACGAGGCGACGAACCATGAGATGCCGGGGACCGCGATCCGGGTGAGCGCCCATTGCGAAGCGAACGCCCCCGTCATCAGCAGCCCCATGAGGAGGAACCAGCGCCACTCCACGCTCTCGAGCAGGGGCGCGCTCTCGGCGAGCTCGGCGAGGATGGGGAGGAACAGGTAGAGGGATGCGCCTCCGAGGAGGAGGAAGACGCCGCGCACCGCCATGCGGCCCCACAGAGCCGATGTGCCGCTGCCCTGCTCAGTTGCTTCGGACATGGTGAATACCCCCCGGCGACTATCGAATCTAGTGACGAAATCGCCGAAACGGAGGTGTCAGCCGACGACTCCGAGCTCCCTGCCGACCGCGACGAACGCTGCGGCACCCTCTTCGAGGTCGCTTTCGCTGTGCGCCGCGGAGATCATCACCCGGATGCGGGCCTTGCCGCGCGCCACCGTCGGGAACGCGATCGCCTGTGCGAACACCGCCTTCTCGTCGAGGAGCTTGCGCGAGAATTCCCGTGCAAGATGCTCGTCGCCCAACATGACCGGCGTGATCGGCGTCTCGCTCACGCCGATATCGAATCCTGCGTCGGTCATCATCGACTTGAACGCCGCGGCGTTCGCCCAGAGCCGGTCGACGAGTTCGGTCGATGCATCGAGCGTCTCGACCGCGGCAATGCACGCCGCGACGTCGGGCGGCGTGATGGCCGAGGAGAAGAGGAACGGACGACCGCGCTGGCGCAGCCACTCGATGAGCTCACTCGATCCGGCGACGTATCCGCCGACGGCGCCGAACGCCTTCGACATGGTTCCGACTTCGACGTCGACCCGTCCGTGGAGCCCGTAGTGGTCGACGATGCCCCGGCCTCCCCGCCCCACGACTCCTTCGCCGTGCGCGTCGTCGACCATGACCATTGCGTCGTAGTCGTCGGCCGCGTCGGTGATCTTGTCGAGCGGTGCGAGGTCGCCGTCCATCGAGAACACGCCGTCGGTGATCACGAGGATCCGGTTGGCGCCTTCTTCCCTGGCCTCGGCGAGTCGCAGACGGAGTTCGTCGACGTTGTTGTGGGCATAGATCTTCCGGCCGGCCTTGGCGAGCCGGACGCCATCGACGATCGACGCGTGGTTGAGTTCGTCGGAGATGATGACGTCGCCTGCACCGACGAGCGCCGGAATCACCGCGAGGTTGGCGGTGAAGCCCGACTGAAACGAGATCGTCGCCTCGACACCCTTGAAGCGGGCGAGGGCCTCTTCGAGTTCGTCGTGGATGGTCATCGTCCCGGCGATGGTTCTCACGGCGCCGGGTCCAACGCCGTAGCGGTCGAGGGCGGTCTTCGCCGCCTCGACGAGCCGCGGGTCGTTGGCGAGGCCGAGGTAATTGTTCGAGCAGAAGTTGAGAACCTCTCGGCCGCCGACGGTGAGGCGGGCGCCCTGCGGGCTCTCGATGGTGCGGATCGCGTTGTAGAGGCCCTGGTTGCGCAGCGCCTGGATCTCGGCTTTGATGAATGCGGTCTTGTCGGTCATCGTCTCCCTCTCAGCTCAAGGGTCCGTCGGCGTGGGCGGGATCGGGGAACATCACGACCTTGCCGCACTCCCCCGACTGCATGAGCGCGAACGCCTTCTCGTAGTCGTCGAGTGCCATGCGGTGGGTGACGACCGGGGCCAGATCGACGGCGCCCGAGCGGATGAGGCCGCGCATCTCGAACCACGTCTGCCACAGTCTCCTGCCGACGATGCCGTGGACGGTCGCTCCCTTGAAGATGATGTTGTCGTCGAGGTCGAACGGGAACGTCTGAGCCGTGAGGCCGAGCAAGGCGGCCTCCCCGCCGGGCTTCAGCGCGGCGAATCCGGCTTCGAGGGCCGGCTGGGCACCGGACATTTCGAGGAGGACGTCGACGCCTTCGCCCAGCGTCTCCTCCGCGATCGCAGCTGCGACATCATCGCGCAGGGGGTTGAGGGTGAGGTCGGCTCCCATCTTCTTGGCGAGATCGAGGCGGTAGTCGGAGATGTCGGTGGCGTACACCGCACGGGCACCGAGGGCCTTCGCCACCGCCATGGCCATCACGCCGACCGGCCCGGATCCGGTGACGAGGACCTTGCGGCCGGCGACCGACGGCACGGTGGCTGTGTGGACGGCGTTCCCGAAGTTCTCCTGGAGCGATGCGATCGATAGCGGCATGTCGGGAGGGTCCGGCCAGGCGTTCTGCGCAGGCACTGCGACGTACTCGGCATATGCGCCGTCGCGGTGGACACCGAGGATCTGGGTGTTAGGGCAGAGATGCCCCTGCCCGGTGCGACACCAGGCGCAGGTGTTGCAGACGACGTGGGACTCGACCGAGACGAGCTGCCCGATCTCCGGCTCCCTCACGTTGGCGCCGCGATCGATGACAACGCCGGTCAGCTCGTGGCCAACCGTGATCGGGGGCTGGATGTGGTCCGCGGCCCACGGATTCCACTCGTAGATGTGGACGTCGGTGCCGCAGATCGAGGTGGCCCGCACCTCGATGAGCACTTCGTCGGGCCCAACCTCGGGGATCGGGATGTCGACCATGTCGAAGCCAATTCCGGGACCGAGCTTCCTTAGTGCACGCATGACCCACAGGGTATTACGCCTCGCGCCCCCTCACATCGCGTACCCAGGGTTGGTGCCGTCCTATTTGGCGGTGCGAGCCCACAGAATGGAGCAATCCTCCTACTCGACGGCTCCGGATTCGAGTGGGGCGATGAGTTCCGGGACGTCGTTGGCGACGCGGTTGACGAGCGTCGAGACCGCATGCTCCTGCAGATCCGGGACGACCAGACCGGCTACGAGATCCTGGATCACGGAAGGATCTTTGGTCGCGACATCGAGCCAGGCGTCCCATACGGACTCGGGGAGCACGACCGGCATCCGGTCGTGGATCGGCGAGACAACATCGGAGGCGTCGCGAGTGACGATCGTGCATGTTCGATAGCGGTCGCCGGATTCCGGGTCCTTCCACGACGACCACAGGCCGGCAAGGGCGAGGGGGCGGCGGTCGGGGTCGGAGAAGTAGTGCGGCAGCTTGCCCCGGTCTTTCGGTTCCCACTCGTAGAAGCCGTCTGCGGGGATGATGCAGCGCCGTGCGGCGAATGAGTCGCGAAACGCCGGCTTCTCCGCGACGGTCTCGACCCTGGCGTTGATGAGTCGGGCGCCGATCTTGCGGTCCTTCGCCCAGAACGGCACGAGCCCCCATCCGAACGTCCCGAGTTGGCGCTCGTCTTCGTGCTCGGCGACGGCGTAGACCTGCTTGGTGGGGGCGACGTTCCACGACCGGAGGACCTCATCCGTCTTGATGACGTCGACGGAGAAGTAGGACCCATAATTCTCGGCTTCCCGGGTCTGAACGAAGCGTCCGCACATGGCCCCGATCCTACGCACCGCCCATTCTGTGGGCTGTCAACGTCCTATATGGCGGCGCGAACCCTGGGTACGCGATCTTGGGGACTCAGGTTGGGTAGCGTCGGAGCCGATGACAACTCGGATGGAATCCGCGATCCGGTTCGGCTCGGTCTCGAAGAGCTTCGGCAAGGTCCGCGCCGTCGAGTCTCTCGATTTCGAGGCTCCGACCGGTGCGGTCACGGTCCTGCTCGGCCCGAACGGGGCCGGGAAGACCACCACGGTCCGTCTCGCTACCGGGGCCCTCGTAGCCGATCGGGGTAGCATCGAGGTGCTCGGTCTCCACCCCAAGGTCAACGGTGACGAGGTTCGCCTGCGTGTCGGCATCGTGCCCCCGAAGCCGGCCTTCTACGACCAGCTGACCGGATGGGAGAACCTCCGTTTCGCTGCCCGGGTCTTCGGCGCCTCCGAATCTTCGGCCCTCGATGCCGCCGAGCGTTTTGCCATCGAGCACGCGCTCGACCAGGAGGTCGGCGGCTACTCGACCGGGATGAGGACCCGGCTCGCACTTGCCCGGTCGGTGATCCACGACCCCGAGGTCCTGCTCCTCGACGAGCCAACAGCCGGTCTTGATCCTGAGTCGGCGCGCAACGTGCTGGCGCTGATCCGTGAACTCGCGGGCCGCGGCCGAACGATCGTGCTGTGCACACACCTGCTCCACGAAGCCGAAGGGATCGCCGATCAGGTGGTCCTCATGAACAACGGTCACGCTCAGGCGTCCGGAGCACCGGACGACCTCACCGGGAAGTACCTCGCCGACCCAGTCGTGATCTTCGACGCCGAGGACCGCTCATCGCTCGAATCTCTGGCTCACATCGACAGCGTGCTCGACACCACGTGGAACGGCGCCGTTCACGCGACCCTCGCCGACATCGAAGCGCTCCCCGACCTGGTCGCCGAACTCGTTCGCGACGGTGTGCGCCTCACAAGGGTCGAGCCGATCGAACCGACGCTCGAAGAGCTCTACTTCGAGATGCAGCGCACGCACCGGGAGGTCTCGGAATGAGGTGGAATCACGTGCGTGCCATCGCCGGCGCAGATCTCCGGCGGCTCTTCAAGAGCAAGGACTACTGGATACCGCTGGTGATCATGGCGACGCTCTTCTTCGTCATCATCCCGCTGCTGATCCTGACCATGCTCGAGCGCCTGGAATTCACGCCCTTCGTCGCGCAAGTGTCGGACATCGTCGGCAACCTGCCGGCTCAGATCACCGAAACCGCACGCGGCGACACACCCACGACGCGAGCGTCGTACATCGCCGCCGTGTTCTTCCTGGCCCCGGTCGCGATCATCGTCCCCGTCACTATCTCTGCGGCGGTCGGATCGAATGCGATCGTCGGGGAACGAGAGCGCGGAACCGGAGAGTTCCTCGCCCACAGTCCGATCACGATGCGCGAGCTCTACGCCGGAAAGCTCATCTCCAGTCTCGTGCCCGGGTATCTCGCAACGATCGTCGGGTTCTCCGCGTACTCGCTGGTCGTCAACCTGACGGTCGGCGGTGACTTCGGTGGCTGGTTCTTCCCAACCGCGGGGTGGGTCGTCCTGATCCTGTGGGTCATCCCTCCATTCATCGCCGTCGCCCTGACGGTCATCCTCCGCATCTCGGCGCGGGTCAAGTCGGCTGCCGCCGCCCAACAGGCCTCCAGCCTGGTGACACTGCCTGTCATCATCCTGTCGTATGGCGTGTCGACGAGCGTCGTCATCGCACCCGGGCGGTCGGCGTTCCTGATCGGCACGGTCGCCTGGATCGTGGCGGCGGTGCTGTCGATCCGTGGAGCGAAGAAGCTGCGTCGGGAACGCCTCCTCGGCGTCGCCGCCGAGACCTAAGAAGTCGTCTTCGCCTTCGAACGGCGCCTGCCGCCGCCCGTCGGCGGCTCCCAACGGAACCACAGAATCGCGAGCGCAAGTGCTGCGACGCCCCAGATCGCGAGGTAGGCGAGGTCGAACCAGGAGAAAGTCGCTCTCCTCGCGGGCGGGCTGAACCCTGCGATGAACGGCTCGGCGAAGTGGCTGAGGGGGAAGAATCGCGACACCGCCTCGAGCCAGGTCGGGATCTCCTCACCCGGCACGATGAACACGCCGGACACGAACGCAAGCGGGAGCAGCGTGGCGTTCGCGATCGCCGTCGCTGCCTGCCCGGACGGAGAGACTGCCGCGACGAGGAGCCCGAGAGCAGCGAACGCTGCGACACCGAAGAAGAACACGATCGCGAGCATCCCGAGCGTCTCCGGGTAGAACTTCAGCCCGAAGAACGCGAAGCCCACGGCGAGCATGATGAGCGTTCCGACGAGCGCGACGAGAATCGAAGACAGGATCTTCCCGCCAAGGAAGATCCACGCCGGGAGCGGCGTACCCCGAACCCGTTTGAGGATTCCCTCGTCACGCTGGTACGCGGTGGTGACGGAGATGTTCGTGTACGTGGCCGACACCGCCGAGAAGACGGCGAGCGACGGCGCGTAGTACTGCGCTGTTGTGATGCCGAGGTAGTCGATCGTCTGGGTTCCGAAGACCAGGGAGAACACGACGAAGATGAGCAGCGGGAAGAGGATCGTGAAGAACGCGGAGATGGGGATGCGCCAGAAGAAGCGCCACTCATGCCGAGACTGGTGCCACAGGAGTGCGAAGGACGACGGTCGGCTCACGTGTCGTTCCCGTCGGTGAGGGCGAGGTAGATGTCCTCGAGCGATGGCCGGGTCACGGTGAGCCCCTCGAGCGCCATTTCGTGCTCCGTCGCCCACGACGTGAGTGTGTGGAGCAGCGCCGTTGGATCGTCGGTGTGGTACTCGACTGCAGTGCCATCGATAGCACCCGGCGCCACGGGCAGATCACCGGCCGTCCCTTCATTCAGGGTGAACCGGATCTCCGTCCTCGCGTCGGCCCTCCCACCGAGCGTGTCGGGGGTTCCCTCGGCGACGATGAGACCGTGGTCGATGACGGCGACCCGGTCGGCGAGGTTCTGCGCTTCGTCCATGTAGTGGGTGGTGAGAAGGATCGTCTTGCCGAGGCTCGTGAGATTGTCGATGACCTCCCAGGCCTGGCGCCGGGCCGAGGGGTCGAAGCCGGTCGTCGGCTCGTCGAGGAAGATGAGATCCGGGTCGCCGACGATGCCGAGCGCGACCTCGAGGCGGCGCTTCTGCCCGCCCGACAGGGTCTTCACCCAGGCGTCGGCCTTCTCCGTGAGTCCGACGATCTCGATGAGGTCATCGGTGTCGAGCCGCTTCGGATAGACCCGCCCATAGGTGTCGATCGCCTCGCGAACCGAGAGTTCCCGCTCGACCGACGATTCCTGGAGGACGATCCCGATTCGTTCTTTGAATTCTCGGGCGTTGTCGGCCGGGTCGAATCCGAGCACTTCCACACTGCCGGAAGTGGGCGTGCGGTAGCCCTCGAGGATCTCAACGATGGTCGTCTTCCCCGCGCCGTTCGGGCCGAGGAGCGCAATCACTTCGCCTTCCTCGATCGAGAAGTCGACCCCGCGTACGGCCTCGGTCTCGCCGTACGTCTTGACGAGGTTGGTAACGGAAACGACCGGAATCGTGGGCCTCCCTTCCTTCTTCCACGGCAGAGCGTTGCACAGATCCCACCGTTGCACCGCCCGCAACTCAGGATCATTGATATCTTCGCGTCATCATGATGAAACGAATCCTGTTCCTCGCCCTCCCCCTCGCACTTCTGGCCGCTGCGTGCGGCTCGTCAGGAGACGACGACATGCTCACGTCAACGCCGTGGCAGGCAACCGAGATCGCCGGTGCCGACGGAGTCCTGCAGGCACCCGTTGAGGGATCGACGCCGTCGCTCCTCTTCGAGGGCGACTCTGCGGGTGGCAACGCGTCGTGCAACCAGTACTTCGGCACGTTCGAGATCAAGGGCTCGGATCTCTCCTTCGGTCCGCTCGCTTCGACCGAGATGTTCTGCGGCGACCCTGGCGTCATGGAGCAGGAGCAGGCCTACCTCGCCGCCCTCGAATCGGTCGATGGCTGGAGCATCGAAGACGACATGCTCACGCTCACGTCGGACGGCACGCCGGTCGTCACGTACGCGGCGATCTCGCAGGATCTCGCCGGGACGTCGTGGGGCCTCGTCGGCTACAACAACGGCAAGGGCGGCTTCTCGTCTGTCACCGGTGAACAGCCTGTGACCGCCGAGTTCGCCGACGGCAGGGTCGCCGGCTCATCCGGCTGTAACGACTACACGACGACGTACGAGACGACCGAAGACGCCTTGATCGAGTTCGGAATGCCGGCCGGGACGCGCAAGATGTGCATCGACAGCGCGGTCATGGAACAGGAGGCCCGATACCTCCAGGTGCTCGAGCTCGTCGACAACTACAAGGTCGGCGTCGACTCGCTCGAAATGTTCGACGCCGAAGGCAAGCGCCTGCTCCAATACCTGCCCGCCGAGGGGTAATCCCCAACCGTCGATCAGCCCTATTGACATCGGGTTCGCGTTCGCGGACGATCACATGTGCCCCACATGTTCTAGCATGGAGTCATGGCCATGATCCAGATCCGCAACGTCCCGCCGGACCTTCACGAGCGGCTCAAGCAGCGCGCTGCGTCGCAGGGGATGAACCTCTCCGACTACCTGAAGGGTGAGCTCGACCGGATCGTGTCGGTCCCAACCAACGCCGAGATCTTCGCCGAGATCGAGGCAGACCGAAAGGCAGGCCGACTCATCGGCACAAGCCGCGAGGAGATCCTCAAGTCGATTCGAGAAGGCCGCGAGTCCCGGTGACCATTGCTGTCGATTCGTCAGCGTTGATCGCCGCGCTGACGGACTGGGACGGCATGGGCGAAGTCGTAGCCGATACGATTGCTGGAGCTGATCTGATTGCTCCTCATGTCGTGGATCTCGAAGTTGCCCATGGCCTGCGGCGCGTGGACCGCCACGATGGCCCGACGGCGACCGTGGCGATGAGGCGCTTCCGGCTGATGGCAATTCGACGCTTCAGCCATCGCGCCCATCTGCCTCGTATCTGGGAGTTGCGCCACAACCTGTCGGCGTATGACGCCGCCTATGTCGCCCTCGCAGAAGCGAGCAAGGTGCCACTGCTCACCCTCGATCGCAAGCTCGCCAACGCTCCAGGTCACCGAGCCGAGATCATCGTCCTCTGAGCTTGGGCTTCCTCCCCCTCAGGGGGAGGTGTCAGAGACGAAGGAGCTGACGGAGGGGGTTAGACGGTTCCGGCACGCCTCCCCCCGACGGAGAAGACGAGCGTCTACTCAACCCACCGCGTCGGCCGCCCTTTGAGGCGCCCGAATCCCATCTCGTCGCAGAACGCCTCGAAGCGCTCCCGCGGCACGCCCTTCCACTCGAGGTCGGACAGCGAGTCCGGCAGCGGCACATCGGTGCGGAGCTGGGCGAGGTAGCGGTAGAGCAGGGCGTCGCCAATTCGTTCACGCAGCGTGACGGCGAGCTTCTCAGCACCGCGCACCTTCACATCCCACAGCGACACGTCGAGCGGAATCGCCTCGAGGTGGCGGTATCGGGACAGGATCGTCGCCGACGACTTCGCTCCCCAGCCCGGCAGGCCCGGCAGACCGTCGGCGGCGTCGCCGACCAGGGCGAGCCAATCGGGGATCGACGCCGGTTCAACACCGAACTTGTCCACGACGGCATCCCGGTCGATGAACGCTCCCTTGCGCCGGTCGTAGCCGACGATCCGCGGGTCGCCGTAGAGCTGGGCCATGTCCTTGTCCGGGGACATAATCACGACCTGCTCCACGTCGTCGACCCACCTGCGTGCGCCGGTGGCGAGCCCGTCGTCCGCTTCGTAGTCATACATCGACCAGACGGTGACGCCGATCGCCCGCATGGCGCGCTCGGCGAGCGGGAACTGGTCGAGGAGCACCTGTTCGATCCCCTCCCCTGTCTTGTAGTCGTCGAACACGTCGTTGCGGAACGACGTGACCACCGAGTCGAACGAGGCGGCGACGTGGGTGATCTCCGACTCGGAGAGGAGCGAGAGCGTCGAGGCGATGATCCCGTGTGTGGCCGACACGTCCATGCCGCCCGGCGTCGTGCGAGACGGCCCACCGCCGAAGTGGTTGCGGAACAGTTCGTACGTCCCGTCGATGAGGTAGAGCTTCATGACACGACGCTACCGCGCCGGCGGGCGCGCCACCACAAGACCTTGCTCAGTGTCGGGGCTCAGTCGCCGGAGAGGGCGTAGAGCCACTGCCCGTCGTCACGAATCCCGGTGCGGAACAGCGCATACGCCCCGAACTCGTTTGCGTACCCCACGAGATCGTCGACGTCCATCCGGTTGAGTGCGGCAATGCGCGACAGTTCGTCGAACGGTGCGAGGTCGGCGAACGTCTCCCCCTCCTCCACCTCCCCGTAGTCCTTCGGCCAGGAGTAGTAGGTCTCGGTGGAGCCGTCGGCCTGCTCGAGCGACGTGACGCCGTAGCCCACCAGGGACAGCGCGAATGCGAGTTTCCTCAGCGCCCCGTACACCCGGTCGTTCTCGACGAAGTACTCGGGCGAGTTCGTGGCACTCCACCAGAACTCGTCGCGGTACGCGGGTTCCTCCTCCGTCGATTGCGGCTCGCCGGTGAGCGCGATGATCGATTCGAAGTCGCATGCCGTCGCTGCCTCGATGAGTTGCACTCTCGTGTCGGCGACCGCATCGGGGAGTCCGTCACTCGATGGCGGATGCGGGTACATCTCGAGCACCGGAGCCATGTCGGCGGCGCTGCATGTGTCGGGGTAGCCGGAGACGCCGGACAGGGCCAGTGCTGTGCGCTGTTCGATGCTGCCCCACCAGTCATCCCGGTAACGGCTCCACACCGCCTGCACGGCTGCGAGCGGCGACATCTCCGTCCCGTCCCCGTATCCGAACCAGGTGGCCTCCCTCTCTCGGAGGATGTTGATGGCTTCCGCCTCGTGTGGCGGCACCGGGTGAACGAGTCCGCCGTCCTCGTCGAACACGAAGTACGCAATGCCGGAGTTCAACAGAAGCGTCACGCGATCGCCGGGTTCGATGTACTTGCGCAGGTCTTGGTATTCGACGCCGTTGAGGTCGGTACCGCGCCGCCCATAAGACCCCTCGATCACGCGAACATCGGTGACCGTGAACGGAGGGTTCTCGCAACACCAGCGCCCGCCTTCCTGCTGGTTGCCGAGTGTCTCGATCGTCGCCTCGACGAGCGAGTCTGCCCGGAGGATCTGAGCGACGGCATCCGGGACCTCGCCACCCTCCCAGTCCTCGACGTCGACCGTCTCGATCTCCCATGGATCCTCAGGCAGCGTCGTTGTCGTCGTGGCAGAGGTGCTCGTCGTCGTCGACGCGGGCGGCTGTGTCGAAGCGACAGGCAACTCAATCGTGGTACTCGAAGCTTCGACAGTCGAGGTCGGCTCAACGCCGGGAGCGCACGCGGCGGCAAGCAGCACAAGACCAACAACGAGAGTGGTGAATCGGCCCATTGGCGACGATTCTGCCACGGCGGCGGGCAATGCCAACCCCGGCAGTACGGTTCCGGGATTCGCGTGCAACGCCGCCGCACGGCGCGGTGTGTCATGAGTGAAGTGGGCCCACAGGTGAAGTCCGACCGAGAGATCTACGTCGAGCACGGTGACGCGCTGATGCGTTTCGCCACGGTCCTCGTCGGTCCCAGCGACGCCGCCGACGTCGTCTCGACCGTGATCACCCGGACGCTCTCCAAGCAGGCACTCGCAGATCTCAGAGACCCGAAGGCGTATCTCATGCAGGCCGTAGCAAACGAGGCGAAGAACATCCACCGATCCCGGCAGCGAGGGGCAGTCGCCACGGTGCGTGTTGGCTTCCCCGAGTCAGTGCCGGGTGCCGACGAGGGTCGCTACCCGGACGTGACCCAAGCAGTGATGGATCTCCCGGTGCAGCAGCGCGCCGCGGTCTTCCTCGTCTACTGGATGGGGATGACACCGACCGAGGCCGCCGAGCATCTCGGTGCACGTCCGGCGACCGTGCGTCGGTATCTGTCTGTCGCGAGATCGAAGCTGCGGAGGTTCCTCGATGAGTGATCAACGTTTCGCCGATCTGATGCAGGCCGCCTTCGACCCGGTCGTCGAGGAGACGCCGGACTTGCCGGCCTGGGACGACCTCCGTTCGCTGTCGACACCCGTTCCGATGGCTGGAGGCAAGCGTCACTGGCTCGCCGCCATCGGAGCCGCGGCCGCTGTGCTCGTCGTTCTTGGGGGCAGTCTCTTCCTCTTCTCAGGGACTCAGACCGGTACCACTGCCGCGGTGTCGCCGTCCTTCACCACGTCGACGACGTCGCCGACAGAGACGACCGAACCGATCTCGGACCCCTCCGCTGAGGCCGTCCCCGACATGCGCATCGGCCTCGCCCGTCCTGCTCCCAAGAGCGATGGCTGCTGCGACACGGGACCGTTCTACTCCGGCCGGATCCTCGGATCCGAAGACTTCACACCTGAATTGATCAACGATTTGTCGTCCGCGGCCGAGGAGATACTTGCCCAGATCGGCGCCTCCCCGCCGTACATCGTCAACGGTGCGTTTGTGCGCAACGGCGTCGTCTACGCGATCGCCGAGTATGGCGAGGACAAGACGGCTGTCTTCGGCACCGCGATCACGGAACACGGCGACCATGGCACGCCCTACCTAGGCACGGAACACGGAGACATCGTCGACGTCTGGACCGGCCAAGGGACGTGGATCCTTCACGAGAAGAGCCGGGACCCGTGGGTAATGCGCCTCGTTTGGGTCGGCCTCCCTGACGAAGCAGCCGTAGTCAGACTGCGGTCTGCAGAGTTCGACGAGCAGCAACGGCCCATCGGCAATGCGGCGTTCTTCCTGGCTGACCGACCGTCGTTCAACCAACGTCTCTTCCTTGAGGCGGTGGATGCCGACGGCGCGACCGTCGCCGAAGAGCAGTACATCGTCGACGGCGGCGGGTGCTCCGCCCGCGGTGAGCGCTGGGATGTGACCGAGATCGACGACCTGCCCGAGGCAGTCGCCGAAACCCGCAGGAAGCTCGCAACGTCCGCATGCATCTACGGCACCCTCGAGAAAGCGGCGACGGACCCCGAGGGCGTCTACTTCGGGTTCCTCGCTTCGGACGATCTCGCCCCAAACCTGCGCGACCTCGACTTGAACGAGGCGGTGATGCGTGAGTTCCTCCGAACGCTCAGGAGCTCGATCTACGGCACAACCACCGCAGAGCGATTCAACGGCGAGGAGCAGACCCTCTACGTCTGGCCGAAGATGGCTGCGACCAACGAGGACTACAAGGGCTTCGTCGTCGCCATCTGGGAGGACGGCACCTGGTACGTCGCCGGAGAGTCCGACTGACCCCTTCCAGGCGTCTGGCGTCCAGACAGCCCGTATCCGGTTCGCGCGGACGCCAGAGTTCTGGTGTCAGGAAGAGATCTCGAGTTCGTCGACCATCGGTCCTACGAATGTCTCGGCGCCGAACACATTGACAGTGATGTCTTCGACGCACCAGGTCGCACTGCTGTTCTCCTCGTCCAGGAGGATGGTGCCGACTCGCTCGTGCTCCTGAGGTGCACTCTGCAAGTCGGGACTCGACGGTGTGATGGTGTCGAAGAAGCAGCCCCCGGTCGTGAGGATCATCACGCCGTCGTGGCCGATGAGTGTCGCCTTCGTGCCGCGTCGCTCGTCGTTGCGCGAAACAAGCAGCTCATAGCCGGGACCGGCTTCGAGAACGAGGGTCTGCTCTCCATCGCCGACGAGGTCGACGAAGGCTCCGGCCCACAACTCGGGGTCCACCGTGGCCGGAACGCCGGGCATCCCCACGAACACGGTGCCCCGCTCGAGACCGACTGAGACGGCAGTCACGCCGCGGAGCTCCTCGTCGTCGACCTCGACCAGGGACACCTCGCCGGGCGGGACCTGCCACGCCTCTTCAAGGTCGTCAATCCGGTTGACGGCGTTGTACGAATACACAACGCCCGTCTCGATGTCGTGAATCAATCCGCCCCGCTCGACCGAGAAGTCGGCGAACGGCATCCCTGCAGGCATCTCAACGAGGAGGTTCTCACCGTCGAGCGTGATGAGCCAACCCTCTTCGGGAACGACCTGTACGGGCGGGAGAACGATGGTGTCGGCGGCAATCTCGTTGCGTTCTTCGTCGTAGGCGGTGAGCGCCACCGTCAGGCCCTCGTACGCCGATAGACCCGTGTACCGGGTGGGCAGCACCGCGACGCCCTCGAGCACGACAGTGTTCTCGGGGATGCACATCGCTGCCGGGCCGCAGTCTGGACTTGCGACAACCTGGCTGGCGGTCTCCGGCAGACCCCACCAGACGATGAGGTTCAAGCCGCCCACTTCCCATGCCACGGGACCGCCCTGAGGCACACACCCCCGGAGATCCCTCTCTGCCGGGCGCGTTCGCGGGAACTCGACAACCCGCAGACAGGAACCGTCGGCGTGCTCGATGAGCACGAACTGGTCATACCCGACCTGCTGCACGAGCGTTGCGCTGTACGGAGGATCCGCGCTGATGTCCGTGAGAATCTCGGCCGCCCCGCTCTGGACTTCTGAGATCAGAGATGCCGACATCTCGGTCGGCGGCCTTGCACGCAGTCCTTCACCACTCACCGTCGCGAGGTCGAGCTCGTACTCGCTGAGATCCACCGGAATTGATGCCGGATCGATCGCGGCCGTGCCGAGGGAGGTTGACGGCACGGACGTCGTCGGCAGCACGGTCGTCGATGCTGCGACGACCTCCCCTTCCGAGGATGGCCGCAGCAAGGAGACGGACCCGATCAGGATCAGCATGACTGCGGCAGCCGCTACGACAACGCCTCCCCGGGACACGAGCGTGCGACGCTGTCCCCCACGCTTCACTGCTGCGAGATCGCCGGTCGCCTGGGGTACGGCATCTGAGGCGTTTCGGAGTCCGGTCGCGAGCCGTTCTTCGAGGGTGTTCATGACAGTTCCTCCCTGAGTTTCGCCATGGCCCGGTTGAGGCGGCTCTTCACCGTTCCACGGGGGATCTCTAGAGTTCGCGCGACGTCCTCTTCGCTCCAGTCGAGGAGGTAGCGCAGCACAACGACGGCCCGCTGTTCCATGCCCAGGCGGGCGAGCGCTTCGTGCAGATCCGGGTCGGGCAGCGGCTCGTCGACGGCGCCGTCTACGCCGATTGGGGCATGAACCTCCCGCTTGGTCTTGCGCTTCTGCGAGATCGCCCAGTTCAGCCCGACGCGGTAGATCCAGCCGCACTGGTTCGAGTATGAGCGCACCGACGACCAGCGCTGATAGGCCCTCGTCATTGCCTCGTCGACGGATTCCCTGGCGAGATCGTGATTCCGCAACGTCACGGCCAGCGAGCGGTACATCTCGTCCCAGCACGACGCGTAGAACGCGTCGAAGTCTGAGTACGTGATCCGCACTGGCTTCTTCTCGTCGCTCATGACTTCAGTCATCGCCTCATAGACGCACGAACGGTCGTCCGGGTTCCATCCCCAACGCGATCCATGCCGCCGTTGCCACCTACCTGTCGCCGGACGAGCATTCAGACCCGATAGGTTCCACAGAAGAGCGCCGCATCGTCGGCGACAACCGCGACGACATGTCTGAACCCTGGCCTCATCGATTCCCCACGATCTCCAACTGCAGGACTCGGTCAGCCGCCCTGCATGAAGTTGCGGCGGATCCGCTGCTCGGTGATCTCTTCCATCATCTCGTCCTCGTGCTCACGCCACTTCACATGGCGACGAGTGTCGAGGAAGTACCACGCCGCGTATGAGAGCACCGCGATCACGACCACAGCCATGACGATGAATAGCACCAACTCGATCATGCTCTCGCTCATCGAACCCCCCGTTCGTATCTCGATCCGAGCGTAGCTCCCACAGCCACCTCCGAATCCGACAACCCGTCACTGAGTATGTGTCCTCACCCAGTTTCTTGTCGCGAGATCCGTTTCGGTTCCCTGATCGCTCTACGCCTACGGGAGGTACTGCTGCACGATCGCGTCGACCACGCCGTCGTTGATGTAGATCCAGACCGGGCATCCCTCGCCCGGGCACGAGGCATAGGTCGACTCGTCGCCCGTCCACTCGTCGGCGAATGAGAACTCCCCGTGTCGTCCTTGGGCAGCGTCCCCGACAACCATCCACACGGTCGCGTCGGACGCCACCGTCAGCGTACGAATGACAGTGTCGTGATCCATGATCACCGTGTCGCCATCGGCATCGGTGCCGCTTGCTTCGGCGAACGCCCGAGCGGCCTCTCCGAAGTACATGCATGCCAGATCGAAGTCGATCGTCGATCCGTCACGATCCAAGAGGTAGCCGTACCAGATTCCATCGGGCAGATCTCCCGGTCCCGGGTAGCACCCGGAACCCGAGGCGCCGTCGTTGCCGGGAATCGGTGCCGGGGGCGCCAGGCCGATCGGCTCCGTCACG
>JBDLHX010000024.1:0-26526 GCA_039715165.1 Actinomycetota bacterium | reverse complement strand
GGCGACTTCAAGACGTACGAGGCAAGCGACATCAGTCCCGACGCCTCGTTCTTCGAGATGCTGGACGAGGTGAACGAGCACCTCAACGACCAGGGCGAGGAGCCGATTGCGTTCGACAGCGACTGTCGCGAGGGCATCTGCGGCACGTGCGGCGTCATGATCGACGGCCATCCGCACGGGCCACAGAGCGGCACGGCGACCTGTCAGTTGCACATGCGCAAGTTCAGCGACGGCGACACGATCACGATCGAACCGTGGCGCGCCGTTGCGTTCCCCGTCTTGCGGGACCTCGTCGTCGATCGCACGCCGTTCGACACGATTATCCAGGCCGGCGGGTACATCACAGCGAACATCGGCGCCGCACAGGATGCCAACGCGACTCTGGTGGCGAAGCCCGCAGCGGAAGCCTCGATGGACGCCGCTTCGTGTATCGGGTGCGCAGCGTGTGTCGCTGCATGCCCGAACAGCGCGGCGAACCTGTTCACCGGAGCGAAGATCGCCCATCTGAACCTGCTCCCGCAGGGCTCTCCCGAGCGGTACCTCCGCACGGTGGCGATGGTGGAGACGATGGAGTCGTTCTTCGGTTCGTGCACGAACTTCGGCGAATGCGAGACGGCGTGTCCGAAGAGCATCTCGATCGATGTGATCGCTTGGATGAACCGGGACTACGTCGCCGCTCAGTGGAAGAACTTCCGCAAACAGGGTCAGCAGTCATAAGTAGCAAGACACAAGTAGAAAGTAGAAAGACCCGGGGCCACTCGGGTCTTTCTACTTCCTGCTCAATGTCCCGACTTTGACTGGTCGCTCAAATTTGGTGACTATCATCGGAGCGACCGACCACGACGAAAGGACACCACGTGGCCAAGTTCCTCAGCGAAGATCACATGACCGCAGGGACCGCAGCACTCAACGCCGATGCCGGCTTCCAGGGTGCGATGACCGGGGTCGAACTCGAGCTCCAGTTCAATGTCACGGGCTCACCAGACGGGGACGTCGACTACTACCTGTCCGTCGGTGACGGCACCGCCGCACTCGTTCTCGGCACACTCGACGGCTTCGATGCCTCGGTCGGCAGCGACTATGAGACATCCGCGGCGATCTCGAAGGGCGAATTGAACGTCCAGATGGCGTTCATGTCCGGGAAGATCAAGGTCGGCGGCAACATGGCGAAGATCATGATGTACCAAGGGCTCATCAACGAGTTCGCCAGAGTCTCGAGCACGCTCGACATCGATTACTAACCGAGTAGCAAGACACAAGTAGCAAGTAGTAAGACAGGGGAGTCCGGCTTCTTCGTCTTTCTACTTGATACTTGATACTCAATGAGAAAGGGCCCCAGACGGGGCCCTTTCTCATTGTATGGCTTGTCTTCTTGGATCAGCCGGGCTTGACCTGATCCTTGAAGGCCTTGCCCGCCTTGAAAGCCGGTACGCGTGTGGCCGCGACCTTGACCTCTGCGCCGGTCTGGGGGTTGCGTGCGATGCGCGCCTTGCGGTCGCGTGCCTCGAACGTCCCGAATCCGGTGATCTGGACCTTGCCTGTCGTGACGACGCCGCCGACGATGACGTCGAGAGACTCGTCAAAAATCTTCGCGACGGTCGCCTTCGACTCCCCGGTATTGCGAGCGACGGCCTCGATGAGTTCGCCCTTGTTCACAATGACCTCCTTAGATGGTCGTTGATGCTGATGAGAATCACAGCGGTGTAACTCTACCGGTGCTCACGTATAGGGGCAAGAACTGTTGCAGGGCAAGGACTCCCGCTGAAACAGGAGCCGAGTAAAGTACCGTCGACAAGGAGACGGTGTGAAACAGAACTGGAGCAAGATCGCGATCACGCTCGGCCCCGCGATCGTCATTGCGGCGATCGTCTGGGAGCTGGCGCGAACGAATCCGTCCTACGGGTTCCTCGTCGAACCGTGGTCGATGCGTGGCTACGAGATGACTCAGGGGTGGACGTACTTCGGCGTCGGGCTCGTGCTCCTCCTCCTCGGCCTCGCCGTGTCACCGAAGCGGGCCGTCGAGCTGCCGTACTCGGCCACCGTCGTAGGTACCACGGTCATTCTCGCGACGGTCCTCGCCGTCGTCTTCGGGCCGGACTCGGTGTCGATCACGTTCTCTGGACTCATGACGGCTGTACTCACCCTGCTGCTCACGCTCATGATCTACCGCACGTTCAAGAGCCTCGTACTCCCCCGCGTCCCGGCACTCGATCGTTTCTCAGTACGGGTCCTGATCGAAATCGGACTCCTCGTCATCATCTTCCTGACCATCTCCGCGACGATCGGTGGAAGCGAGTTGTCGCTCAATCCCGGCCTCGCCGCCTTCGTCGGTCTTGGCCTTCTCGGCCTCTTCGCTCTCGCTACACCGCCGCACGGCCTGGCAGCGAACCGGATCGTGATCTACATGTCGGTTCTCGCCGGCGCCGTCATCAGCCTGTCGGGCGGCTCGCTTCGGACGACGCTCATGGAGGCTCAGGTCGAGGCGATCGGCGTGTCGGCTCAGTACAAGGACGTACAGGTCGGCTACGGATGGTTCCTCGCCCTCCTCGGCATCGTGATCATGTTCGTCGGCGCCGTCGCTCTCTGGGCGACCCGGAGGGACATCATCATTGCCAGGGCACGGGCCCGGGAACAGCGCGCCGCTGCGGAGAAGAGCGCCCAGGAGATCCGGGAGTCGTACGAGCAGTACGAGCGGGAACGCGCCGCCGCAGCAGCCTCCAATAGCTGAGCCTCATACAAGACCAAAGAGAGAGGGCCCGGGTGATCGACCCGGGCCCTCTTCTTGCTACTTGTTACTTGTGTCTTGCTACTGGTTAGTAGTCGATCTCTTCGAGATCAGCGACCTTCTCTTTGACCGCCACCGCGGCTTCACGCAGCCCGGCAACCTCCTCATCGGTGAGGGGCACCTCGTAGACCTCGGTGACACCGCCGGCGCCGAGCTTCGCAAGCACGCCGAGGTACACACCGTCGATGTCGTACTGGCCGCTCATCCACGCGCAGACCGGCATGTCTGCCCCGCTGTCGGTGATGACCGCTTCGACCATCGCCGCTGCGGCGGCCGACGGTGCGTAGTAGGCGGAACCGGTCTTGAGATAGGCAACGATCTCCGCGCCGCCGCCGCGGGTGCGATCGACGAGCTCGTCGATGGTTTCGGCGTCGAGCACCTCATCGAGGGGCTTCCCGTCAACCTCACAAAGCGACGGGACGGGGACCATCGTCTCGCCGTGGCTGCCGAGTGTCACGGCCTTGACGGCGAGGATGTCGACGCCTGCCTTCTCAGAGATGAAGTGGGCGAGACGTGCCGAGTCGAGCATTCCGGCCTGGCCGATCACTCGCTCTTTCGGGAACCCGGAGACCTCGGCTGCGAGCGTCGTCATCTGATCGAGCGGGTTCGTGACGACGATGATGACGCAGTTCGGCGAGTGTTCGGCGATCTGCGCTGTCACGTTCTTGACGATCTTGGCGTTGACCTCGAGGAGGTCCATGCGGCTCATACCGGGCTTGCGCGGCAGGCCGGCGGTGATGACGGCGACGTCGCTGTTGGCGGTGTCGGCGTAGTCGTTCGTCCCGGTCACGAGGGTGCGATATCCGAGCACCGGACGCGACTGGTTCATGTCGAGGGCGAGGCCCTGCGGCAGCCCCTCGACGATGTCGATCATGACGACCTCGTCCACGACATCGGCCTCGGCGAGGCGCTGGACGGTTGTTGACCCGTACTTGCCGGCACCAACGACGGTGACCTTGCTCATGTCGACTCCTTTTGTCGGCGAAACAGGTGAAGGGTAGTGACGGGCCGAACGCACCAATCCGGCCGAATCTCGCATCAGGGGCGTTCGGCCCGGTATCAAGTAGCAAGTAGCAAGTAGCAAGTAGCAAGACAGAAGTTGGGATCTTGCTACTTGTGTCTTGCTGCTGGCCGCAGGCCTAGCTCCGCTTCGTCCTATCCACCGCTTTCAGGATCTTGAGGTTCAGCACGACGAAGCGCACGAGCTGCCGGGGTTTGCTCTTCATCCGCTTCTTGTCGTCTGCGGTGATCTGCATGGGTTCTACTCCGGGATGATCTTCCATCCTGGCCTCCCCTTCAGCTTGTAGATGAACGTCGACTGGATCATGCGCTTCATCCAGGCTCCGGCGAGCCCAACCTCCATCTCGGTGACGAAGAGGTCCCGACCGTATTCGTTCGGGTACCGGTGAGGATCCGGCACGACCGGGTACATGATGATGGTCGCCGCCGAGCCGTCCCACAGCGAGTCGCCCATCGAGGCGATGCACGCCGCCGCCATGTGCGACATGCGCTCCTCGTGCGGCATGCGGCCGCTCTTGACGAGGTCGACGAGATTCCGCGCCACGAGCCGTCCGATGATCCCCGAGATCATTCCGGTGCGCGGAGCGGTCGCGGTGATGGTCGTGCCGTTCGGCGTCGTGTGCGGTTGTGAGATCGACCCGGGTGGAGCGAATGCGATCCCCGCGGCGAAGATGTTGGGGTACGTCGGATTCTGATAGCGAGCGGGCCAGGCATCGGGCTTGTCCTTCAGCTCGTCCCACGAAAGGCCGTACTGGGCGTCGACCAGGATGAAGCCGCCGGGATTCGTCATCGTGTCGCTGATGTCGGATCCGCTCTCGTCGATGAACTTGAGTGACACCCCCAAGAACCGTGGCACGAGCATGGCGAAGTCGTACCGCGTCGTGCCGTGCGAGCCCTCGAAATCCTCCCAGTGGATGACCTCCTCGTCGACCTGGTTGACCCCGCGTTGGAGTTCGCATCGAATGCCGTAGTCGTCGAACAGCGCCTTGATGAACTCGTCGGAGCCGACGATGCGGTCCCCTTGTTTCATGTGGATGCCGCGGACGCCGAAGTCGCCCGCGGCCCTTTCGTTCGAGAGCCACAAGAGATCGGCCTTGTCGCGAACACCCCGGCGTATGAGATCCTTGTGGATGTTCGTGATGTACTCGAACGCGGCGCCTTGGCAGGTCGCCATTCCGTGGCCGGTTCCAACCACGATCCGCTGGTGCTCCCCCGCCTCCATCTTCGCCACGGTCTCGAGGTAGGCGTCCCGGGCCTGGGTGGCGTGATCCAGGGTGCAGATCGAGTAAGTGTGGCCGCCGTGGGGCCCGAGCCCGGGCGTCGCCGCGAAGTCCAGGCGCGGCCCTGTGGCGATCACGAGGTAGTCGTAGTCGAGCCGGACGGACTCCTCTCCCCCATCCGGCGCAGCCATCACGTACTGCTCGTCGGGATGCACCTCGGTCGCTGCACCGTGGACGAACCGGACGTTCTTCTTCGCGTAGACCGGTGCGAGGTCGAAGACCGTCTTCTCCGGCTTCATCGTTCCGACGCCGACCCACACCCACGACGGGACGTACCCGAAGTAGTCGTACTTGTTGATCACCGTGATCTCGTGCGACTTCCCGAGGTCATCTCCCAGATAGAGGGCCGCGATGTGCCCGGCAAACCCTGCACCGATGACGATGATCTTGGCCATTGCGACCTCCCGCTCGCGACCCATGACCGAGCTTAGAGAAAAGAACCGGGGGTCTGCCGGGAGAACGGAGTCAAGAAACGAGAAGCGGCCCCGGCGATGCCGGGGCCGCTGTACTCGGTACTTGTGTCTTGCTACTGGGAATGAGATCGCTCGGCGATCACATTCTCTCGATAATCGCGTTTCCGAACTCACTCGTCTTGACCTCGGTCGCACCGTCCATGAGGCGTGCGAAGTCGTAGGTCACGATCTTGTCGGTGATGGCAGCTTCCATACCCTTGACGATGAGGTCGGCCGCTTCGTTCCAGCCCATATAGCGGAACATCATCTCACCGGACAGGATCACCGAGCCCGGGTTCACCTTGTCGAGGCCCGTGTACTTCGGCGCGGTGCCGTGCGTGGCCTCGAAGACGGCGTAGCCGTTCACGTAGTTGATGTTCCCGCCGGGGGCGATCCCGATGCCGCCGACCTGTGCGGCAAGAGCGTCGGAGATGTAGTCGCCGTTGAGGTTCATCGTGGCGATGACGTCGTACTCGGCCGGACGGGTGAGGATCTGCTGGAGGAACGCATCGGCGATGACGTCCTTCACGAGGATCTTGTCGCCCGGGTCGCCGCCGCAGTCGTCCCAACCGACGGCCACGTCGGAGAACTCGTCACGGACAACTTCGTAGCCCCAAGTGCGGAACGCACCCTCGGTGTACTTCATGATGTTGCCCTTGTGGATCAACGTCACCGACTTGCGGTTGTTATCGACCGCATACTGGATCGCAGCACGCACGAGGCGCTTGGTGCCGGTCTCAGAGATCGGCTTGATCCCGATGCCGCTGTCCTTTCGGATGTCCCAGCCGTAGGCGTCGGCGAGGAAGTCGAGGAGCTTCGCAACTTCCTCGGAGCCCGCTTCGAGCTCCTTGCCTGCGTAGACGTCCTCGGTGTTCTCACGGAAGATCACCATGTCGATGAGGTTCGGGGCCTTCACCGGCGAAGGGACGCCCGCGTACCAGCGCACGGGGCGCAGGCAGACGTAGAGGTCAAGGATCTGGCGCAGTGCGACGTTGAGGCTGCGGATGCCGCCGCCGACGGGTGTCGTGAGCGGGCCCTTGATCCCAACGAGATGCTCCTTGAAGCTCTCGGTAGTCGCTTCGGGGAGCCACTCGCCGGTCGCGTCGAAGGCCTTCTGTCCGGCGAGGACTTCCTTCCACTCGATCTTCCGCTCGCCCCCGTACGCCTTCGCGACGGCGGCGTCGAAGACCCTCTCGGCGGCAGCCCAGATGTCCGGACCGATGCCGTCACCCTCGATGAACGGGATGATCGGATCGCTGGGGACGTTGAGGCCCGCGTCGGTCATCGTGATCTTTGAACCCATGTTCTTCCCTTTCGTCGGCGGGCCCACCCGCCTCGTCTCAACTGTTCTTCGCTTCGGCCAGAGCGACCGTGTTCGCCAGCAATGACGCGATCGTCATCGGCCCGACTCCGCCGGGGACCGGCGTGATCGAACCGGCCACTTCGACGACGGCATCGAAGTCGACGTCGCCGACGAGTCCGTCGTCGGTGCGGTTGATGCCGACGTCGATGACCGTCGCCCCCGGCTTCACAAAGCGCTCATCGAACATCTTCGGTCGACCGACGGCAGCCACAAGGATATCGGCCCCACGACACACCCCTTCCAGGTCCGGAGTACGTGAATGGGCCTGGATCACGGTGGCATCGGTGCCCTTCAATCCGAGCAGGAGACCCATCGGCCGGCCGACGAGAAACGACCTTCCGACGATCACCGCCGTCTTGCCGGAGGTCTCGATCCCGTAGTGGCTCAGGATCCGCATGATCCCCCCGGGCGTCGCCGGGAGTGGTCCCGGCTGCCCCAGGACGAGCCGACCGAGATTGAACGGGTGAAGCCCGTCCGCGTCCTTGCGGGGATCGACCTTCGCCACCGCCGCTTCACCGTCGAGCCCGTCCGGGAGCGGGAGCTGCACGATCATGCCGTCGACGGCGTCATCGGCGTTGAGTTCGGCAACCGCGGCCTCCACCTCGGCCTGTGTCGCAGTTACCGGAAGGTGTCGATCGATCGAGACCATGCCGGCCGCCTCGGCGGCCCGGTGCTTGTTCCTCACATAGACCTTCGATGCCGGATCGTCACCGATGAGCACGGTCGCCAGACCGACGCTTCTGCCCTTCTGGCTCAGTACCGCGACGCGGTCGGCCACCTCGGCGCGAACCGCGGTGGCGACCTCTTTCCCGGAGAGGATGCGAGCGCTCAATGTCTGAAGTGCCTCCTGTGCGTGAACACGATTGCCATGCCATGATCATCGGCTGCCGCTACGACCTCGTCATCGCGCACCGAGCCCCCGGGTTCGACAACTGCCGTAACGCCCGCCTCAGCAAGCATGTCCACGCCGTCGCGGAACGGGAAGAATGCGTCGCTCGCGGCCACGGCTCCGGTAGATCGGTCCCCCGCCTTTGCGATCGCCCGCTGCGCTGCGCCGACGCGGCTCTGGTCACCGGCGCCGACGCCGATGGCGGCCCGGTCTCTGGCGACCACGATGGCGTTCGACTTCGTGTGCGCAGCGACCATCCAAGCGAAGCGCAGATCCTCGATCTCCTGATCGGTCGGCGTTCGTGCCCCCGCAATCGTCCAGTCATCGGGCAGACCGGCGTCCCCGAGATCGACGCGGTCGCGCTCCTGGACGAGGAGGCCACCTTCTATGCGGCGAATGTCGAGGTCGCCGGTGCCGGGGAACGGGGCGGTCAGGATTCGGAGGTTCTTCTTCCTCGCCAGCACCTCATGAGCGACTTCGGTGACCGCCGGCGCGATGACGACCTCGACGAAATAGGGGGCGATCTCCTCGGCCGTCGCCTCGTCGAGTTCGGTATTGAGCGCGATGACCCCACCGAACGCGGAGAGCGGATCGCAATCCCATGCGTCGCGGAACGCAGCCGCTCCGTCGGACGCCTCGGCTGCTCCGCATGCGTTCATGTGCTTGACGATGACGGCCCCGGGCTTGGCGAGATCGGCTGCGAGCCGCCACGCAGCTTCGGTGTCCGCGTAGTTGTTGAACGACATCGCCTTGCCCTGGAGCTGGGTCGCCTCGCTCCACCAGCCCTTGCCCGAGTACTCGGCGTAGATCGCGGCGCTCTGATGCGGGTTCTCGCCGTAGCGGAGTTCGTCATGGCGAGTCAGGGCGAGCGGCAAGTTGTCCGGCAAGCTCTCGTCGCGGTCGAGCCACGACACGATTGCCGCGTCATAGGCGGCGGTTCTGGCGAAAGCCTCGCGGGCAAGGGCCTCACGGAGGTCCACCTCGAGCCCTCCGGCCTTCACGGCGGCCGCGACCTGGTCGTAGCGATCGGGCGAAACGACGACACCCACCCACGCGTGGTTCTTGGCAGCGGCTCGAATCATCGCAGGGCCGCCGATGTCGATCTGCTCGATCGCCTCGGCCGGGGGCGGGTCGTGAGCAACCGTCTCCTCGAACGGGTAGAGATTCACGACGACGAGTTGGAACGCTTCGATGCCTCGCTCTGTGAGATCGGCCTGGTGCTCAGGCTTGCCGTGGTCGGCGAGGATGCCGCCGTGGATGTTCGGGTGCAGCGTCTTCACACGCCCGCCGAGCATCTCGGCCGCGCCGGTCACCTCGGCGACCGGCGTCACCGGCACACCCGCGTCGGCGATCGCCTGCGCCGTCCCTCCGGACGACACGATCTCGACCCCTGCGTTGCTCAGACGACGGGCGAATTCCGCGATCCCGGTCTTATCCGAAACCGAGACGAGTGCCCGCTCGACGCGGATTTGGCTCATGTGTCCTCCTCGATCACGTGACGACCTTCGATGCGGTATCTCCCTCGGGCGAAGCCGTCGACGACGGCGGGGAGCAACCGGTGCTCTACTTCATGAATCCTGGCAGAGAGCGAGTCCTCGTCGTCGCCCGGAAGCACCTCGATGGCTTCCTGGGTGATGATCGGACCGTGGTCCACCTCGTGGTCGACGAAGTGCACGGTCACTCCGGTCACCCTGACCCCGTACCGAACAGCGTCGCGAACAGCGTGTGCCCCGGGGAACGACGGAAGAAGCGCCGGGTGGATGTTGATGATGCGGTTCGCATACCGGTCGACGGCCGACGGCGACAGGATCCGCATGAATCCGGCGAGCACGAGTGCCTCTGCCCCGTGGCGCTCTGCCGCATCGACGACCGCGTCGGAGAACGCCGCCCGCTCGTCGTAATCGGCCCAGTTCACGACTTCGGTGGCGACTCCGACCTCCTGCGCTCGTTCGAGGCCCCTGATGTTGGGACGATCGGAGACCACGACGACGGGCTTGGCTGCATACACCGGATCGCGGGCCGCGTCGAGGATCGCCTGGAGATTGCTCCCACTGCCGGAGACGAGGACTGCGACAGGAAACCGGGATTCACTCATCGGGGCCGCATGTTAGAGCTGCCGGATTCGACGGCGGCCAGCGCAGACGACGCGACGTCGAGGGTCAGGAGTCGGCGGGCGGCTCGAGCGCGTCCGGGTCCAATTCCGCGAGCACTTCGAATGCATCCGATTCGCGAAGATCGGACACTTCGACTCTCAGAGCCTTCACCTCGGTGAGCAACTCGGCAACGACCGCAGCCTGTTCGTCGGCCTTCTGGTCGGCGCCGCTTCTGAAGGAGTCGGCAAGTACTGCGGACACCGTGCCGAGCGCGGCCAGACCCGCGAGCATCATCATCAGGCCGGCGAATCGGCCGATCTCCGTCGTCGGATAAGAGTCCCCGTATCCGACGGTGGTGAACGAGACCGCCGCCCACCAAAGAGCATCGCCGAGGTTCTCAAAGCCACTCTCCGGCGGCTCCGCCTTCAGCACGATCAACGCCGAGAGGAGCGAGACGGCTGCCAGGCCCACACCGAGGCTTCCCAGCCTCGACAGGATGCGCGCGAATTTGACGCCGAGATCTGTAGCGGTGAAGAGCCGCAGCAATCGTGCAACCCGGAACACCGACATGAAGGCTGCAGTCGCACCGAACGGGAATACGTACCACGGGAACGTGAGCAGGACGATGGAGAGGTCGAAGATCCCTGCGCCCGAGCGCATGTACCGTCGTTTGATGACGGTGCGGACGCTGAGGTCCACGACGAATACAATCCACGAACCAAGGTCGACCACCAGGAACAGAACGTCGCGCGTCTCGCTGACGATCAACGCCGCGACAATCGGCAGGACCGCCGCCGCAACGATGAACGCCTGGGACGACTTGTCCCAGCGTTTCATCCGAGCGTCGGCAACGGCTGTCTCGGTCACGTCGGGAGCGTACGGCGGTCGGGACTACGGGCCAACGACCTTCGCTCCAAGCGTCCGGGCAGCCTTGGCCCCGAGTGGCGAAACCGACACATGTGGGGAGCGGTGGCAACGGCAACGGCCGTCGCGGGCTACATGCCGCCCAGGGCGAACTCGACGGCCGCGACTGCGTGGATGCTCGTCGTCGGGAAGTACGGCCGGTCAACGTCGTCTGGGGTGACGAGCAGCTCGATCTCGGTGCACCCGGCGATCACCCCTTCCGCTCCCCTGTCGTAGAGCCGGTCGATGATCTCGAGGTACCGCTGCTTCGATGCCTCGACGATCCGGCCCTGGACGAGTTCACCGAAGATGACGTCGTGGACGAAGGTCCGGTCCGGCTCATCGGGAACGAGGACCGTCAGGCTGTGCTCTTCAAGCCGCCCCCGATAGAAGTCCTGCTCCATCGTGTACCGGGTACCAAGGAGCGCCACGGTGGCGATCCCCTCGCTCTTGATGGCCTCGGCCGTCGCGTCGGCGATATGCAGGAACGGCACCGAGATCGCTTCTTCGATCTGCGGGGCGACCTTGTGCATCGTGTTCGTGGCGAGCACGATCACTTCAGCGCCGGCCGCTTCGAGACGAGCCGCATCCTGAGCGAGGACCCGGCCTGCGCCGTCCCAGTCACCCGCCTCCTGAAGCGCCTCGATCGCGTCGAAGTCGTACGAGCGGATGACGAGATCCGCCGAATGCACTCCGCCAAGCCGTTCGCGCATCTCGGTGTTGATGATGCGCTCGTACTCGACGGACGACTCCCACGACATCCCGCCGAGGATTCCGATGGTCTTCATATCCAGTAGAGAGTAGAAAGACACAAGTAGAAAGACCCGGGCATCGCGCCCGGGTCTGTTCTCTCTACTTGCTACTTGATACTTGCTACTGGCGATTCATCGCTTCCAACATCGCCGCACCCATGTCGGTCGGAGTCGGCGCCATCACGACGCCCGCTGCCTCGAGCGCTTCGATCTTCGCCGCGGCGGTGCCCTTGCCGCCGGAGATGATCGCGCCGGCATGACCCATGCGCTTCCCGGCCGGAGCTGTGGTTCCAGCGATGAACGAAGCGACCGGCTTCGTCATGTTTGCCGTGATCCATTCGGCGGCGTCCTCTTCGGCCGTGCCCCCGATCTCGCCGATCATGAGCACGCCCTCGGTGGCCGGATCGTCGTTGAACGCCTTGAGCGCATCGACGAAGTTCGTGCCGTTCACCGGATCACCACCGATGCCGATGGCGGTCGTCTGGCCAAGACCGTTGATCGTCAGCTGGTGGACCGCCTCATAGGTGAGGGTGCCGGAGCGGCTCACGACACCGATCTTTCCCGGCTCGTGAATGTATCCGGGCATGATGCCGATCTTGCACTCCTGCGGCGTGATGACGCCCGGGCAGTTCGGACCGACGAGGCGCACGGCCTTGTCTTCGAGGTAGCGCTTCGCCTTCACCATGTCGGCGACGGGGATGCCCTCGGTGACGCACACGATGAGCGGCACGCCGGCATCGGCGGCCTCCATGATGGCGTCCGCGGCGAACGGCGGCGGCACGTAGACAACCGAGGCGTTGGCGCCGGTGGCCTCAACCGCCTCCGCAACGGTGCGGAAGATCGGCAGCTCCACGTTGTACGTGTCGGACCGGCCCTGAACGCCGGAATGGTCGGTTGCGCCTTCGAAGACCTCGGTCTGCCCGGCGCGGCTCGGGTGGACCGCTGCGACCATGTTCGTGCCGTAGGCGATCGCCTTGTCGGTGTGGAATCGGCCGGTCTTGCCCATCCCCTGAACGAGGACCTTCGTGTCCTTCCCTACGAGCACACTCATCGCGTCAACTCCAAGATCTTCTGGGCGCCGTCTTTCATGTCGGTCGCGCTCACGAGGTCGAGACCCGATTCGTCGAGCAGCTGCTTGCCGAGCTCGAAGTTCGTGCCCTCGAGGCGCACGACGAGCGGCACGTCGAGTCCCACTTCTTCCACTGCCGCGATGACGCCCTCGGCGATGATGTCGCAGCGCATGATGCCGCCGAAGATGTTCACGAAGATGCCCTTCACGTTCGGGTCCTTCGTGATGATCTTGAACGCGGCCGCGATCTGCTCCTTCTCGGCGCCGCCTCCGACGTCGAGGAAGTTCGCCGGTTCGCCGCCGACGGTCTTGATGATGTCCATCGTCGCCATCGCGAGGCCGGCGCCGTTGACCATGCAGCCGATCTCGCCGTCGAGCTTGATGAACGACAGGTCGTACTCCTTGGCCTCCAGCTCTGCGGCGTCCTCTTCGCTCAGGTCGCGCAGTTCGGCGACATCCGGGTGACGGAAGAGAGCGTTCGCTTCGAACGCCATCTTCCCGTCGAGCGCCATGACGTTGCCGTCGGTCGTGACGACGAGCGGGTTGATCTCCACGAGGTCGGTGTCGAGCTCAACGGCGGCCTTCGAGAGCGCCGTGAGGAACTTCACACCGTTCTTGAAGGCGTCGCCCTCGAAGCCGAGCTCATACGCGATGTGCCGTGCCTGGAACGGGAGGAGGCCGAATGCCGGGTCGATCTCCTCTTTGAGGATCCTCTCCGGCGTCTCTTCGGCGACGATCTCGATCTCGGTGCCACCCTCGGTCGAGGCCATCACGATGTTGCGCGACGTGGCGCGGTCGAGGAGGACGGAGAGATAGAGCTCGGTAGCGATGTCGATGCCCTGCTCGATGTACAGGCGGTTGACCTTCTTGCCCTCTTCGCCGGTCTGGATGGTGACGAGCGTCGATCCGAGCATCTGCTCGGCGAGCTCCCGGACCTTCGCTTCGGTGGCTTCGATGCCGCCGTTGAGGCCGTCGGTGACGACGTTGACGCCGCCGACGTCCGGATGCTCCTTGAACCGGCCCTTGCCACGCCCGCCGGCGTGGATCTGGGACTTGACAACGACGACGGCATTGCCGCTCTCCTCGATGAGAGGACGAACGGCCGCAACCGCCTCATCCACCGTCGTGGCGACACGACCGATGGGGACCGCGATGCCGCGGTCGGCCATCAACGCCTTCGCCTGGTACTCATGGATCTTCAAGAGGATCCTCCTCCGTTCATTGGCTCAGACTCAGTGATCAGCGAGGTTCTCGTTGACCCACGTCTCGATTTCTTCGAGGGGCGTCCCGGGCGTGAAGACCGCGCTGATGCCGGCGGCTTCGAGAACCGGGATGTCCTCTTCAGGGATGATTCCGCCGCCGAAGACGGCGATGTCGCCGGCGCCCTGCTCACGCAGCGCTTCAACGACGCGGGGAAAGAGGGTGAGGTGGGCGCCGGAGAGGGTGGAGAGGCCGACTCCGTCGACGTCTTCGTCGATCGCCGCACGGGCGATCTGGTCGGGTGTCTGGTGGAGCCCGGTGTAGATGACTTCACACCCTGCGTCGCGCAGTGCTCGTGCGACGACCTTCGCTCCACGGTCGTGCCCATCGAGGCCAGGTTTGGCGATGAGAATCCGCGGCGGCATGGTCGGGAAGGCTAGTGGTGGTCGGGGTTTCCCGATCCGCCGAACTCTCCCGTTCTTGCGTAGATAGTGGCGGCGGGCTGCCGATAGCTACGCGAGAACGGATGGGGGGAGGAGGTATTCGATCACGTCTGCCGCGGAGTACGTATCGTGCCCTTCGGGTATGAACCGGGCGACGTCCGCGACGTCGTCGCCGGACGTGATCAGCGTCCCTTCGACGTCTCCGTTGCGCTGAACCTGTGGATGGCCGATGTTCGCGATGAGCGCATTGCACAGGCACTTGCGGCCGACCGTGTCGGCCTCGTCCCCGCCCTTGCGCACGTAGTCGTCGACCGGCTCGGACGGACAGCGCCAGCCGACGGTCCCGTCGTCACGGCGATACGCCGTCCGGAGGTACCCGAGGTCGCAGATGCGGGATCGCTTCTCGTAGACGGCCGGGTTCGACAGGCTGTCTTCGAGTTCGACCACCTTGAAGGGAAACCCGGTCGGTGATGCGACGGGGTCGGTGAAGATGCGTGCCTCTCCCTCGATGCTGAGGCCCAGTACCCGGCGCTTGACGTCCTCCGTGAACCCCGATTCCTCGCAGTACGCGAAAGCGGTGCCCACCTGGACGCCCGCCGCACCAAGCTCGAGCGCCGCCGCGACCTGCTCCGGCTCGCCGTAGCCACCTGCGAGCCAGAAGGGCAGGCCGAGTTCGCGGAATACATCGAGGTTGGGGACGTCGCGATCGCCATAGATCGGCTCGCCGGCGTCGCTGAGTTGCACCTTCCCCCTCGGCGGCGCGTTGTGCCCTCCGGCAGTCGGCCCTTCGATGACGAATCCGTCGACACGCCCGGAGGCCTTGCGGACGAGGGCGGTACCCAGCACGTGGGACGCGACGATTGCGAGAAATTGGGGTCTCGGCGCCGGGGGGAGCGCCCCACCGCTGTAGTCGTGCGGATCAAACGCCGTCGTGAAAGCCTCACCGCGTTCTGCACCTTTGACATCGAGGCGGTACTCAACCACCAGGCCCTCGCTCAGCCGGTCAAGCACGCCGGGTATGGCCATCGGGATCCCCGCCCCCATGAGCACGTAGTCGACGCCGGCGAGCATCGCCCCGTAGATCGATGGGAGGTGCGGCACCTGAACCTTCTCGAGGAAATTGATTCCCACGGGCCCCGCGTGTCCTTCCTTCGCGAGATAGACGTCCGCGAAGTTGCTCGCCGCGAGCAAGTCGAGTGCCTTACGGGACGGTTCGACACGCGGCATCGGCCTCGACCGGTAACGCTCCTCCGGTTCTTTGCCGCCTTCGATGAAGTACTCGTCGACGATGCGTTCGGCCACGCCGTCGATCGGGAACGCTTCGAGGGCTCGCCGCATGTGACCGCCCGGGTCGCCGTCTTGCAGGCGTCGCACGAGGATCCCGTCGAGTCCGGTGCCGGAGACGACACCCATTTGGCCTGTGGCAGCCACTGCACGAGCGAGACGCCAGTCGGAGACGCCTGCGCCCATGCCTCCTTGGATGAGGACGGGAGGGTCGATGTCCACGATGTCGATGCTAGGTCGCCGCAATCCCGTAGCTGTCCAGCCGGCGGCTACGGGTAGACCGTTGCCAGGCTGTCGGAGTCCCTGACACCCCAGGCGTCGCCGACGAGGGGAATCAGCTCGGCCGTCTCTGCTCCTGAGAAGTCCGTCCGGATGAGCCTGCCCTCCGACCCGTCGCATGCCACCCATCGCTGGATCACCATTTCGGAGGCGTCGATCTCAATGAAACGGCTGTTGGCCCCCACGACCGAGGTGAACGATCCGTCCGAGGCAACGTCGTGCACAGCGGCGGAACCGCAGTCCCCCGTCCATTGAGCGAACGTCTGGCCGGGGATCTGCCATGCGTCGGAGTGCCCAAAGTCGACGACGTCGATCGGGCCGGGCGGGATCGTCGTCAGGTGATTGCCCGCCGTGCCGTCGGTCTCGAGGAGCCAGACCTGCGAGTAGTAGTCGTGAGGAAAGGCAGAACCCTCGCCGGCGCAGGCAGCGACGAACGTGTCGGCATCCCACCAACGCACCGGCGTGCAGATGTGCCCCATCGGCGTCCAGAGGTCTCGCACGAACGTCCCGTCGTTCTGCACATACTCGATCCCGCCGGCGTGTCGGATGAGCACGAACGTCCCGTCGTGCCCGTAGAGCCACGCGAGGCCGTGTCGAAGGTTGGTCGGCGTCGCCTGTTCACCGAGGACGGCGAGCACACTTCCCGATCGGGTGCGCCGCTCGACTCGCTGCGTGGTTCCGTCGTCCGTGAGCACCACGACATTCGTGCCGGTCGGCGATGTGAAGGTGGCCGGCGATGCCGACCAATCCCAGTCCGTCGGCAGCGCGATCGTTGCGGTCTCGGTGCCGGTGCGGAGGTCGACGATCGCCGCGCCGCCGCCGTTCAGGACCATTGCGGCGTCACCGGTCCCCGCCCAATCCACGATCTCATAGGGACCGGACGGCCAGGAGGCCACTTCGAACCGATCCCCCGCAGGCGAGACGAGATACAACACGGTCGGTCGGGTCGTCGCCGTGACGATGTCGCTCGCGTCGTAGAGCGCCAGGATCCAGCCGGGGCCAACGGCGCTCCAATCGACGAGGTGCCCACCCAAGGCGGGAGGGAGATTGGGATCCTCGGTCACGAGTCGCACCGGGACCGTCGTCGTGGTCGTCGCAACAGCAGTTGTTGTTGTGGCTGCTGTGGTGGTTGTAGCCGCGGTGGTCGTCGACGAAGGCGCCTCGGTCGAGCTCGTCGTCCCGGCCGTCGTTGACGACGACGCGACCGTTGTCGAACCTGGTTCGGTCGATGTGGTCGGTTCCTCCCCCTCCCCGTTGCACCCGATCAACACCAACACGCCAACGAGAACGACAGTAATTCGACGCACTGCAACCTTTCTGTTGGCGTCAGCGTCGCGAACGGCTCCCCGTCTGACCAGGGCCAATCGCCAGTACCGAGCTACGCCTTCTCGAGCGGGGCCCACGCCAGCAAGAGGCGCTTCTCACCTTTGCCGTCGAATGCGACGACCGCCTCGGCGCTCTCGCCACGTCCGACGACCTCAACGACGATGCCGTCTCCCCAGTGGGAGTGGCGAACACGATCACCCGCCGAGATCTCAGCTCCGTCGACCGTTGCCTTCGGCTTCGTTGCTTCGACACGCGCCGGCTGGCGTCGGCGCTTGACGCTCTCGATCAGGTGGCCGGGGATCTCGCCGAGGAAGCGGCTCGGCCCGTTGTACTGCGACTGGCCCCACAGGTTGCGGCTCCACGCTCGCGTGAGGAAGAGGCGCTGCTCGGCCCTCGTGATCCCGACGTAGCAGAGCCGCCGCTCCTCTTCGAGCTCCTTGCGATCGCCGAGCGAGCGCATGTGGGGGAAGATCCCGTCTTCCATTCCGGTGACGAAGACGGTCGGGAACTCGAGCCCCTTCGCGTTGTGGAGCGTCATGAGTGTCACCTGGTCGCGGTCCTCGTAGGAGTCGATGTCGGCAACGAGGCTGATCGCTTCGAGGAACATCTCGAGCTTCGCGATTGCGTCGAGTTCGTTCCAGTCGGCCTGTCCGATCGATGCGGGACCGACCTCTTCGAACTCGGCGACCGCCGACGCGAGTTCCTTGAGGTTCTCCTCACGGCCCATTGACTCGATCGTTCGATCCGACCGGATCATGTCGAGGTAGCCGGTCTCGCCCAACACGGCGTCGATCGCCGCAGCCGGCCCGTCATCGGCTCGTTCCCGGAGATGATCCATGAGGGCGACGAATTCCTCGATCGATCGCTGGGCTCTCGCAGTGAGCCGAACGTTCTCGTCGACGCGGCGCAGCGCCGCGAGGAACCCGATCCCCTCTGCCTCGGCGAAGCGGTCGACGTGAGCGACGCTTGTGTCCCCGATTGCCCGCTTGGGCACGTTGATGATGCGTTTCAACGCCACTTGGTCGTCGGGGTTCACCACGGACCGGAGGTAGGCAAGCGCATCCTTGACCTCGCGCCGGTCGTAGTACTTCAGGCCGCCGACGACCTGGTACGGAATGCCGTACCGGACGAACACCTCTTCGATCACGCGGCTCTGCGCATTCGTCCGGTAGAAGACGGCGACGTCGGAGAGCCGGTTCCCCTCGTCCTCGAGGGCGCGAATGCGATCGGCGATGAACGCGGCTTCGTCCTGCTCGTCTTTCGCCTCGTAGGTGACGATGGGGTCACCGGCGCCCTCGTCGGTCCACAGCCGCTTCGGCTTGCGCGACTCGTTCTGGGAGATGACGGCATTCGCCGCGTCGAGGACCGTCTGCGTCGACCGGTAGTTCTGCTCGAGGAGCACGACCGTCGCGTCGTCGTAGTCCTTCTCGAAGTCGAGGATGTTGCGCATGTCGGCGCCACGGAACGCGTACACCGACTGGTCGGCGTCGCCGACGACGAAGACGTTACGTTGCTTCGCCGCGAGGAGGCTGACGAGGACGTACTGGGCATGGTTCGTGTCCTGGTACTCGTCGACGAGGATGTACCTGAAGCGCTCCTGGTAGTGGGCGAGGACGTCGGGGAAAGCGCGGAAGATGTCGACGGTGAGCATGAGGATGTCGTCGAAGTCGACGGCGGAGGCCTCGACGAGCCGCTGTTGATACAGCCGGTACACGTCGGCGACCTTCTCGTGGTAGTACCCCTCGCCGTTCCCGGTGAACGTCTCGTAGTCGATGAGTTCGTTCTTCGCATTCGAGATCGCCGCCCGGATCGCCTTCGGGGGGAAGCGCTTCGGATCGAGGTCGAGGTCCCGGATGCACATGGTGATGAGCCGAACGGAGTCCGCGTCGTCGTAGATCGAGAACGATGATCGGTAGCCGAGCCTCGGCGCCTCGCGCCGCAGGATCCGGACACACGCGCTGTGGAACGTGGAGACCCACATGCCGTCTGCGACCGGGCCGACGAGCTCGGTAACCCGCTCCTTCATCTCGTTCGCTGCCTTGTTCGTGAACGTGATGGCGAGGATCGAATACGGGGAGACGCCGAGTTCCCTGATCAGGTAGGCGATCCGGTACGTGAGGACCCGGGTCTTGCCGGACCCAGCCCCAGCGACGACGAGCACCGGCCCGTCCGTCGCTGCGACGGCGTGGCGCTGCGCGGGGTTGAGAGTCGAGAGAAGCGGGGAGTCGGGCATGGGTGGCCGAGTGTAGGGACCCCCGCGAAGCGAACTACATCGCAGTAACTAAGCGTTCCGCCCGTCCGCCCGTCCGCTCGCCACGATGGCCGCCGCTGCGGCCAGGAAGAACACGGTGAGCACGGCAAACGACATTGCGTAGCCGCCTGTGGTGTCTCGCACGACGCCGACGAGAAGAGGGCCGGTGGAGGCGACGAGGACGACGGCAGTCCATTGGGTGCCCATGATCCTTCCGTAGGTGGGTCCCGAGAACCAGCCTCCCATGACCATTGCCCGCAGCGGCAGGAGCGCACCAAACGCCAGGCCGAACAGGGAGAAGTGGCCGATCATCTGCCACGACGATGTGCCGTCCACCATCAACACGACGCTGGAGGCCACGATCAACGCGATCACTGCCTGAACTCGCGTGGCTCCGAAACGCTCGGCGACCCGGGGTGCGATCCAGCGGCCGGGAAGGCTCATCGCCGACGCCACCGCAGCCCAGGACGCAACCGTTGTCAAGGCGAATCCGACCTCTTCGAAACGGGCCACACGATGAGCGATGATGCCCTGCGTCGAAAGGAGTACCAGCATCAACGCCACCGTGTAGAGCTGGAACCGCCGATCCCGCAAGACACCCACGGCCAAGTCCTTCGACCCGGGCATCTCCCTCGTCCTGATCCTGTAGTTGCTCCTTGGCAAGGCGAACACAGCTGTCGCACCACCGACGACGAGCAGCAGAATCCCCAGCGCAAACACCGCCGACCGCCAATCCACGAGCGTGACGAACCACGCAGTCAGCGGAATGAACACGATGCCGGCCAGTCCTCCGATCAGGGTGATGGTCGCCAACGTGCGGGCACGGTCTCGCGGCGAGGTCCACTGTTCGATGGCGACATAGGCCGGCTCGTAATAGATCATCGCTTGGGCGGGTCCGAGGAACAGCCACCACGCCACGATGACCTGCCACGGCTGGTTCGAGATCGAGAAGCCGACAAGACCCAGGCCCCCAAGCAACGCCCCGGCCCCGACGATGATCCGCACCCCGTGCTTGTCGGCGAATCGACCCACCGGGAAAGCAAGCAATCCCCCGACGAACACCGCGCCCCCGTAGGCAAGGGACAGAGCTGTCTTCGAGAACTCAGCACCCGCTGCCTGATCGGTGGCATACACGGAGAACCCGTAGAGGATGACACCAAACCCGATCATCACCGTGGCGGCCAGGGGAACAACCCATGTCCGGCTGGGATACGCGGCTTCGGCGAGGTCGTCCATACAAAGCCATGGAACCACCCTTCGACCCCTCACCGCCAATCGGCGGAGATCACATTGCTACGAATGCGCCGGCCAACGCCCGCGCATGACCGGCTCGGCGCGACTACACGATCAGGCGGTTCGCTCACTCGCGCGGCGGGCAGCGATGAGCTCTCGCAGTTTGTCGGCGAGGCCGCCCCCGTGGAAGTCGCTCTTGCTGAAGAAAGCATCGACCCCTGCCTCGCGAGCTCGCTCGATGTCCTCCCCCTCGGCGACGCCCGAGAGCATCACAATCGGGAGATCCCCATGACGCTGGCGCACCATGTGTGTGAGTGCCACACCATCGGCCCGCGGCATCGAGAAGTCGACGACGATCGCGTCGAAGGGACTCATCTGAAGAGTTCCGAGAGCTTCGGCGACGTTCGCTGCGACCGAGGTCTGGAAGCCGCTCGTCGCGAGCGCCGACGAGACGACCTGCTGGACGCCCTTCGAGTCGTCAACGATGAGCACGCTGGCCGCCGGTCCGACCGGGTTCTCGGACACGGTCTCTCGCTGACGCTCGGCGAGTCGCGTCGTGTCGACGAGTAGGACCACGTCGTCACCGCCGAGGAGCGCAGCGCCGGTGACGGCGTCGGCGTCGGCGTCGGCCAGAACCGTGCCGAGCTCCTTCGCTGCAACCCGCCTCATGCCGATGACGCTCTCGACGCCGAGCGCAACTCGGCCGGTTACTCCCGTAGCGACGACGATCGACGTCGGAACGGAAGGCGACGTCAGCCCCATCACCTCAGCGAAAGCAGCGAACGGGATGTCGCCTCCCGGCTGCTCGAGGACCGTCTCGTTGGCACTGACGGCGATCGTCGCGTCGTTCATCTCCAGGACGTCCTCGATACTGGCCTCGGGAATCCCCCAGGTGATGCCTCCGGCAACAACGAGCAGCGCCTTCTGCATCGCTTGGTGGATCGGGACGGTGATCGCCACCTTGGTATCGACACCGGGCGTGCTCTCGAGAGCAAGCGAACCGTTCATTGCTTCAACCATTTCACGCACAGCGGCGAGGCCCTCGCCGTCCCCCGCGAGTTCGTCGCTCGACTCCAGCGTCGAGAATCCCGATTGGTAGAGGAGAGATCGCAGCGCTTCGGGGGACAGCTCGGTGTCGGCTTCGAGAAGACCTGCGGACCGTCCCTTGTCACGGACGTCACTCCACTTGATTCCGCGGCCATCGTCGACAACCGAGACCCGGAGGTTCACGTCGGTCTGCTCTGCCTCGACGCGAACGGTGCCGGTACCGGGCTTGCCGGCGCCGAGCCGCCCGTCGATTTCCTCAATGCCGTGGACCACCGCGTTGACAACGAGCTGTCTGATGGCGTCGCCCAGCTTGTCGAGGACCTGCCGGTCGACGAGCACGTCATCACCGACGACCTCGATCCGCAGTTCCTTGCCGGTCTTGCGCCCGAGGTATCGCCCGAGTTGGGGAAGTGTGCTGGTGACCTTGCTGAGCGGAACCGACGCCAACGCGAGGGCGCGAGCCTCGATTCCGTCGGATGCTTGGGTGATCGGGTCGATTCCTTCGACGAGGCCGTTGACACGCTCGGAGAAGAACGGGTCGGCGTTGGCGATCTCGGCGAGCTCCGCGAGCTGCTCCTGCAACGACTCGATGTTCATCCGCAACGAGACGATGTGGTCGACGAGTCCATAGAGGCGTCCGGCTGCCACGGTGACCGACTCTTCCTCGACCCAGGTCTGGACCGCTCCGACGAGGCCACCGAGGTCCGTCGGCTCTGCCACGATGGGTGACTCGCGTCTACTGCTGGAGGGGAGCACGACGACCTCACTGGTCTCGGGCTCGGGAGTATCCAGGGAGGCAGCCGGTGGTTCGGCTTCGACCTGGTCCGGGGTGGTGCCTTCGGTGGCGCCGATCCGGGGGAACTCGATGACGGAAGCGCCGGCTGCGCCATCGGTCTCGTTTGCCGCGAATACTTCGAGTGGAACCGTTTGACCCCCTCCGTCAGCGGAATGGATCTCGGGTTCTCCGATCGGATCTGACTGACCCCCTCCGTCAGCTCCTTCGTCGCTGACACCTCCCCCTGAGGGGGAGGAAACGACAGGTCCCCTTGAGGGGGAGGAAGAAACAGAGGGAGAGAGTGAAGCGACCTCTTCGATCGAGCGGATGGCGACCGCTTCCGGCTCGCGTTCGACGGCTGTGTCGATCTCGTCGCTCCCCGACGCCATCTCACGGCGCAGCGCGGCGAAGGCGTCTCGAGCGGATGTGGCCTCGTCCTGCTCGTCGGTGGCAACCGGATCCTGTGAAACAGCGGTCGCTCCGTCTCCGATGATCTCGGCCTCGACGACCGGCGGAGGAGCCGGTGCTTGAACGGCGGGTGCAGGCTTCCCAAGCGCAGGGATCTCGGGGAGAGCCTCCGGCAGGTCTTGCCCTTCGAGGAACTCGTGCACGGCCGTCATGGCTTCGATGAGCTCTTCGGGATTGTCGAGTGCCCGGGGAATCGCAGCACTGAGGGGCTCGAGAACGCGCCCGAAGAGCGGCGAGGGGGCAATGTCACCGTGCTGGAGCCATCGCCAGATCATCTCGAGCATCAATCCGGCGGAGCCGACCTCGTCGTATCCCATGACGCGGCCGGTCCCCTTGACGGTGTGACCCTCGCGAAGGAGCTCACCCGCCTCGTGAGGGGTGATCGTCCCCTCCCGGAGCGCCCGAGCGCCTTCGACGAGGCGCGCCGACCGCTCGGTGACCTCGTTCACGAACATCTGCTGCAACTCTGGGTTGTTGCTCCAACTCAAGAAGGCACCTCAAACGTCACGTCTGCCGTGAAGCTCGGTATCGGCCCATCCCGTGTCGGTCTTGAGACCTATGGGTTCGAGGCGAAGCCTTGAACCATGTCCCCTCACGCAGTGGGGGGACGCGGCGAAGCCGCCTACTCCCACTCGATCGTGGATGGGGGTTTCGACGAGATGTCGTAAGCAACGCGGTTGATACCGGGCACCTCGTTGATGACCCGCGACGAGATCGCAGCGAGCACGTCATACGGCAGCCGGGCCCAGTCGGCGGTCATGGCATCGTCGGACGTCACGGCTCGAACGATCAGGGGATACTCATACGTGCGACCGTCGCCCTGCACCCCGACCGAGCGGATCGCCGGCAGCACGCCGAAGGTCTGCCACAGCTCACGATGCAGCCCTGCCTTGTGGATCTCGTCGAGCACGATGGCATCGGCATCGCGGAGGATGTCGAGGCGCTCTTTCGTGATGTCCCCGATGATGCGCACTGCGAGGCCCGGACCCGGGAACGGTTGACGCCACACGATCTCCTCGGGCAGTCCGAGTTCCTCGCCCACGGCCCGCACCTCGTCCTTGAACAGATCCCGCAACGGCTCTATGAGCGACAGGGTCATGTCGTCTGGCAGGCCGCCGACGTTGTGGTGGCTCTTGATCTTCGCCGCGTCCTTCGTCCCGGACTCGATCACGTCGGGGTAGAGCGTCCCCTGTACGAGATAGGCGGCATCCGAGACGTCGGCGGCGACCTCCTCGAAGACGCGGATGAACGTCTCTCCGATGATCTTCCGCTTCTGCTCCGGATCCGTGACACCCTCGAGCGCGTCGAGGAACCGGTCCTCGGCCTTGACATGGACGAGGTTCATGTTGAACGTCCGGCGGAAGGTCTCCTCCACCTGCTCGGCCTCGTTCTTGCGCATGAGTCCGTGGTCGACGAAGACGCAGACGAGCTGATCGCCGATGGCCTTGTGGACGAGCGCCGCGGCCACCGACGAGTCCACCCCACCGGAGAGGCCGCAGATCACGGTCCCCTCTCCGACCTCTTCGCGAACGGCCGCTACCGACTGTTCGATGATCCCGACGTGGGTCCAGGTCGGGCGGGCATGGCACGCCTCGTAGAGGAAGTGTTTGAGCATCTCCTGGCCACGCGGCGTGTGCGCCACCTCCGGATGGAACTGCACGCCGAACAAGCCGCGGTCCCGATTCTCCATTGCGGCCACGGGAGAGTCGCCCGTCGACGCCGTGACCTCGAATCCCGGTGGGGCCTCGGTCACTGCATCGCGGTGGCTCATCCACACCGTCTGTTCCTCCGGCAGACCGGAGAAGAGCGGCGATTCGCCTGTGATGGTCAGAGCGGCGGGGCCGTACTCGGCGACATCATTGCGCGAGACCGTGCCGCCGAGACCGTTCGCGAGCACCTGATGCCCGTAGCAAATGCCGAGGACCGGGATCCCGAGGTCGAAGATCGCCTTGTCGATCCCGTAGGCGCCGGCCTCGTACACGGAGGCCGGGCCGCCGGACAGGATGATCCCGACCGGGGCGAGATCCGTGATCTCAGCAGCCGTGATGTCCCTCGGGACGATCTCGGAGAAGACGTGTGCCTCACGAACGCGCCGGGCGATCAACTGGGCGTATTGCGCACCGAAGTCGACGACGAGGACCCGGTCGAAGTCCCCTTCTGAGGCATGGCCGATCGCAGTCGACACCTCAGCCCATCCCCACGCCTTGGGACTGCTGCAGCTTCTTGCCCTCGGTCTGCAGGGCAGGAGCGACCATCACCTCGGCCTTCTGGAACTCCTTGGCGTTGGCGTAGCCGGTCGTTGCCATCGACGTGCGCAGCGCCCCGAAGAGGTTGCGCTTCCCATCGTTCTCACGGGCAGGTCCGAGGAGGAGTTCCTCGATCGTCCCGATCTCGCCGACCCGGACGCGTGAACCGCGCGGCAGCGTGGGATGGAACGTCGCCATACCCCAGTGCATCCCGGTGCCGGGAGCCTCGGCCGTCGCGGCGAACGGAGAGCCGAGCATGACGGCGTCGGCGCCGACGGCGATCGCCTTCGAGATGTCTCCGCCGGTGCGCATCCCGCCATCGGCGATGACGTGCACGTAGCGGCCGGTCTCTTCGAGGTATCGGGTGCGCGCCCCGGCTGCGTCGGCGATCGCGGTCGCCTGCGGGACACCGATGCCGAGGACGCCTCTCGTGGTGCACGCGGCGCCGGGACCGACGCCGACGAGCACGCCGACGGCCCCGGTGCGCATGAGATGGAGCGCCCCCGAATACGAAGCGACGCCGCCCACGATGACGGGCATCTCAACGTCACGAATGAACTCGAAGAGGTCCAGCGGCTCCGTTCTCGTCGATACGTGCTCGGCGGAGACGACGGTCCCTTGGATGACGAGGATGTCGAGGCCGCCGGCCTTCGCTGCGTCGATGTACCGGGTCACGTGCTGAGGCGTGAGGCTCGCCGCCGTGATGATCCCTGCGTTCTTCATCTCCCGAACCCGTTGTGTGATGAGGTCCGGGTCGATGGGCTGCAGGTACAACTCCTGCATGCGCTGCGTCGCACGATCGTCGGGCAACGAGGAGATCTCCTCGTAGACCGGCATCGGGTCCTCGTACTTCGTCCACAGGCCTTCGAGGTTCAGGACGCCGAGGCCGCCGAGTCTCGCGATCTCGATAGCGGTCGTGGGGCTGACGGCCGAGTCCATCGCGGCAGCGAGGAGCGGAAGGTCGAACGTGAAGGCGTCCATCTCCCAGCTGAGATCCACATCCTCCGGGTCTCGGGTCCGCCGTGACGGGACGATGGCGATGTCATCGAACCCGTAGGCCCGGCGACCGGATTTCGCAATACCGATCTCGATCTCCACGAGAGAATGCCCTCCATATTGGTGTTGGTGCCAGCAAGGGGCAGGGTAGTGAGGCGCCGGCGAACAGTGTTCGGCCCCCGAGCATGTCCCCCGGTCGAGATGGAAGGTTCATCGGACCGCGGGCACACCGGCCAGTCCACCAGGACGCTACGCCACCCCCAATCACCTGTCCCCCCGCCGGAACGCTTCAATCCACGGTTTCTGGGGCGAGAGCGCACGCCACCCCACAACCCATGTCCCCCCGGACCGCAAGGGACGGGGGGACGCGCC
>JBDLHX010000023.1:0-26913 GCA_039715165.1 Actinomycetota bacterium | reverse complement strand
GGCGCGCCGGCAGTGGCAGCCTCAAGTAGAAGAGTGGGTTAGCAGAGAAGCCGGCCCCGGAGGGCCGGCTTCGTGACTGCTGGGTGTCGGTTGCTGGTTACCGGCTCTTCAGAGCCTCGATCAATTTGGGCAGGACCTGGTGGACATCGCCCACGATGCCGAGGTCGGCGACTGCGAAGATCGGGGCCTCGGCGTCCTTGTTGACGGCGATGATCGTCCCCGAGTCCTTCATGCCGACGAGGTGCTGCATCGCACCCGAGACGCCGGCGGCGATGTAGACAGCCGGCTTCACCGTCTTGCCGGTCTGGCCCACCTGGAGCCGCGACGGCACCCACCCGGCGTCGATGACCGCGCGGGTCGATCCGATCGCGGCATCGAGCTGTGACGCAAGGTCTTCGATCATGGACCACTTCTCAGCGCTTCCGACGCCACGGCCGCCGCTGACCACGACACCCGCGACCTCGAGGTCCGGTCCTTCGCTCTCCTCGACATGTGACTCGACGACGACCGCCGAGCCGGAATGACCGACGTCGGGCACGGCGATGGGGGTCACTGCGGGTGTGCTACCGCCGGACGGCTCCGCCGGGAAGGCCTTCGGACGTACGAGGACGAGCGCCGGTGCCGAACCGGTGGCCTCGGTGATGACGGCCTGCGTTCCGCCGAGGATCTCGCTCGTCACGCTCACCGAACCGTCGATGGTGACATCCACCGCGTTGGCGAGAATGGGGTGCCCGATCCTTGCTGAGAGGCGTCCTGCGACGTCCCGGTCGGTGTTGCCCATGCCGAACAGCACGAGATCCGCGCCGTGCTCTTCGATGAGGGAGGCAAACGCTGCCGCGGCGGCCGCAGCCGGCAGTTTGTCGCCCAGGTCGAGGTGGTAAACGGTTGCTGCGCCGTGATCGCCGAGTTCGGTGAACGCGGCATCGGAGCCGGCTCCGATGTGGAAGACCGAGACATCGCCGAACGCCCGCGCCTTCGTGAGCAGTTCGAGTGCTGACGCCGGGGCATGCCCATCGGTTTCTTCGCTGAATACCCAGAATGCCATCTAGATCACCTTCGCCTGTTCTAGGAGGGCGATGATCTTGAGATAGCCCTCACCATCGTCCTCGACGATTTCGCCGGCCTCACGGGCCGGAACCGAGGCGACACTCGTGATCGCCTGACCGGCCGCCGCGTCGCCGACCTGATCGGCGGTGAAGCCAAGGTCGCCGGCGGTGAGCTTGTCGATCGGCTTCTGCTTCGCCTGCATGATCCCCTTGAACGTCGGGTAGCGAGGCTCGACCACGCCGGACGTGACCGCGAGGACCGCCGGAAGCGGGGACTCGATGACGTCGTAGCCGCCGGCCGTCTGCTGCTCGATGCGAACGCTGCCGTCGGTCACGTCGACCTTGCGGGCGAACGTCAGCGACGGGACGCTGAGCAACTCAGCGATCTGCTGCGGAACGACGCCGGTGTAGCCATCGGTGGATTCGGTCCCGGCGATGACGAGATCGAAGCCCTCACGTTCAATGGCTGCGGCGAGCACCTTCGATGTGGTGAGGGCGTCGGATCCGCCGAGCGCCTCGTCGTCGATGATGACTGCCTTGTCGGCTCCCATGGCGAGGGCCTGACGGATTCCCTGCAGAGATCCAGACGGGGACATCGAGAACAGCGTGACCGTGCCCTCGTTTCCCTCGGCGAGTTGGAGCCCGACTTCGACGCCGAAGCGGTCCGTGTCGTCGAGTACCTGGTCGTTCGGTCGCACCACCCGGTGTGTGTCGGGGGCGAGATCGTACGGTGTCGCCGGGTCTGGGATCTGCTTCACGCAGACCGCGATTCTCATGGCGCGTTCGCTCCTTCGATGGGGTCCGGTGATGATACCCCAACTTTGAGCGTTGACTCAAAAACGGGTCAGTCGGTTACCAGGAGAGGGAGCAGCGTGTCGACGACGGCGGTGAATCGCCCTCGAGCCTCGGCTGCCGTCTCGGTGACTTCCTCATGCGAGAGTGGCTGGTCGATGATGCCGGCCGCGTAGTTCGTCACGAGGGAGATGCCGGCAACGTCGACGCCCATGTGGTTGAGGGCAATGGCCTCAGGGACGGTGGACATGCCGACGAGATCGCCCCCGATGCGCCTCACCATCTCGACCTCTGCCGGTGTTTCATACGTCGGTCCGAGGAACCAGGCGTACACGCCCTCCTTGTACGGAATCATGGATGCCTCAAATGCTTCTCGAATCCGGCTCCGAAGACGTTTCGAGTACGCCTCGCTCAGATCGGGGAACCGCGGTCCGAGCCGGTCGTCGTTCGGCCCGGCGAGCGGGTTCCTCGCGGTGAAGTTGATGTGATCGCTGATCGCCACCAGGTCACCGGGAGCGAGCCCTTCACCGAGGCCTCCCGCTGCGTTCGTGAGGATCACGGAGGTGACGCCGGTGAGCGCCGCGGTGCGGACGCCGAAGACGACGTCGCTCAGGTCCCACCCCTCGTATGTGTGGACCCGGCCGGCAAACAGCAGCACCGCGCCATTGCCGATCGGTGCGGAGAAGAGGCTCCCGCCGTGGCCGACGACTTGCGGCTCCGGGAAATGGGGGATCTCCGAGTACGGGATCTCGGTTGCGCCCGGCAGCGTCGACGCGTAGTCGCCGAGACCCGAGCCGAGCACGACGGCGGCGTCGTGCTTCGATCGACCCGTTCGGGCCGCGATCGCCTCGGCCGCTTCTTGCAGGTGTTCGTAGTTCATCTCACCTCTCCGAGGATCAAGGGACGGGGGCTCTGTGGTTCGTCGGTCAGGGTCCACGCGGTCTCGAGGACGGGGACGCAGGCGTTGAGCTGCGCCTCGGTGTTGTATCGAATGGTCGCGAGTGGGTCACCCGCAGCGACCGAATCGCCGACCTTCGCGAGCACCGTGATTCCGACACCCGGGTCGACTTCGTCCGCTTTGGCACGGCGGCCCGCGCCGAGCCTCACCGCGGAGCGGCCCACCGTGAGAGCGTCACACCTCTCGACATTTCCCGTGTGGTCGGCGGTCACCGTGTGCTCGTACTCGGCGCTCGGGAGGATGGTCGTGTCCTCGAGGACGCGTGGGTCGCCGCCGTGGGCGACGATGGTCTTCTCGAACACGTCGAGCCCTGCGCCGGAAGATACGGTGGCTTCAAGGCGGGAGCGCGCTTCAGCTGTGTCGGAAGCAACGCCGCCGAGGACGAGCATTTCGGCGCCGAGCAGCATCGTGAGTTCGGTCACGTCGTCTGGGCCTTCGCCGCGAAGAACCGCGATCGACTCGACCATCTCGTTCGCGTTGCCGACCTCCTTGCCGAGTGGCTGGTCCATGTCGGTGAGGATTCCGACGACCGGTGTGTCGTGGGAGCGGCCGATGCCGACCATCGTCTCGGCGAGCTCCGTGCCGGAGTCGACGTCCTTCATGAACGCACCCGACCCGATCTTGACGTCGAGGACGAGACCGTCGAGATCCTCTGCCAGCTTCTTCGACATGATCGACGACGAGATGAGCGGGATGGCCGGCACCGTTCCGCTCGCGTCCCGCAGCGCGTAGATGCGGCGGTCGGCCGGAACGAGCGTCTCGGATTGACCGGCGAGGACGATGCCGAGTCTGTCGAACTGGCGGGCGAACTCGTCGGGATCGAGCCGGGTGCGGAACCCCGGGATCGATTCGAGTTTGTCGAGTGTGCCGCCGGTGTGTCCGAGGCCGCGACCCGACATCATCGGGACGCCGATTCCGCATGCTGCGACGAGGGGAGCGAGTGGGATGCTGATCTTGTCACCGACGCCACCGGTCGAGTGCTTGTCGATCTTTGGGATGTCGGTGGCCGACAGGTCGAGGACGTCGCCGGAGTGGAGCATCGCGTCGGTCCATGCAGCGAGCTCGTCCTGCGACATGCCCCGGAAGATCACCGCCATGAGGAACGCGGAGAGCTGGTAGTCGGGGAGGCGGTCGGCGGTGTACTCGGCGATGATCCAGCGGAGCTCCTCCGCTGCAAGCGCCCCTCCTTCACGCTTCGTCCCGATCAGCTCCGGCATGCTGTAGCTCATGACCCCTCCTGTTTCATTCGGGCGATCTCCCTCAGGTTCACTCGTCCGTCCCGGACCGGAACGCCTTCGGCCCTCAATCGTTCTGCTTGTTCCTTCTCACAGCCGGGCGCGAGGCGGCCGGACTTCGTAACGACACGCCACCAGGGCAGCCCGGGGGTGCTCCGAACGAGGTTGCCGACCGCCCTTGCGGCGCCCGGGAATCCTGCCTCGTCGGCGACCTCACCGTAGGAGATGACATCTCCGGTACCGAGGCGGTCGAGCACTCCTTCGACTTCATCGCTGAAGTCCTTCTCCAAGCTTCCTCCCCTTTGGATCCGCTGTCTAGAAGGTGCCGAAGAGGCGATCTCCCATGTCGCCGAGGCCGGGCACGATGTACGCACGATCGTTGAGCTCACGGTCGTGAGCGGCAGCGATGACGTGGACGTCCGGGTGGTCGTCGTACATGCGTCGGACGCCGTCCGGTGCGGTGACGACACAGAGCGCGGTGATGTCGCGAGCTCCTGAGGACTTGACCTTGTCGACCGCCCACGAGAGCGATCCGCCCGTCGCGAGCATCGGTTCGAGGATGAACACCGAAGCGTCGGAGAGGTCGGGGAGGCGGAAGTAGTACTCCTGCGGAAGGGCGGTCTCTTCGTCGCGCTGGACACCGGCGAAGCCAACCTTGCACCCGGGGATCGTTTCGAGGACGGCATCGAGCATCCCAAGACCGGCCCTCAGGACGGCGACGGCAACCACGTCGTGGACCTGGTAGCCGATGGTCGTCTCCATGGGTGTCTGGACTTCGATCTCGGTGAGCGGCAGGCGCTTCGTCGCTTCATGCACGAGGCTGTATGTGAGCCCGTTGGCCGCGGCCCGAAACGCCTCGGGGTTCGTGTCTTGGTCTCGGAGCACGGTCAGGTAGTGCCGTGCGAGCGGATGATCGATCACAGTGAGATTCATGCGCTGAGTTTCGCACGTGTTGTGTCTCCCTGCGAGCCGTAGACTCGAAGATCGATGTTCGATGCTCTCTCCGATCGACTGAACGGCGCCTTCGCGCGACTCCGCGGCAAAGGTCGGCTCTCCGAAGCCGATGTCAACGACGCGCTTCGCGAAGTCCGTATCGCTCTCCTCGAAGCCGACGTCAACGTGACCGTCGTCAAGTCCATGCTCGGCCGCGTCAAGGAGCGGGCCATCGGCACCGAGGTGACGAAGAGCCTCACACCCGGCCAGCAGGTCATCAAGATCGTCCACGAGGAGCTCATCGTCACCCTCGGCGAGGAAGAGGCGCCGCTCGCCCGTCCGGCAGCGCCACCGCTCGTGATCCTCATGGCCGGCCTGCAAGGCTCCGGAAAGACGACGACCGCCGCCAAGCTCGCGAAACACTTGAAGGGCAAGGGGAAGCGCCCGATGCTCGTCGCGGCCGATCTCCAGCGCCCCGCCGCGATCGACCAGCTCGAGACGCTCGGGAAGCGGATCGACGTGCCGGTGTACGTCGACCGCAAGGCAAAGGCACCGAAGCTCGTCAAGGCGGCGATGAAGACAGCCCGAACCGACGGGGCCAACGTCGTGATCATCGACACCGCCGGCCGCCTGCAGATCGACCAGGACCTCATGAAGGAGCTCGCCGCGGTCCGCAAGGCTGCCGATCCCGACGAAGTCCTCCTCGTCCTCGATGCGATGACCGGTCAGGAAGCGGTCAACGTGGCGAACGGCTTCCTCGAACACACCGACCTCACCGGGCTCGTACTGACCAAGCTCGACGGTGACGCTCGCGGTGGTGCCGCCATCTCGGCGCGGGAAGTCACCGGCCAGCCGATCAAGTTCGTCGGCATCGGCGAGGGCATCGACGAACTGGACGTCTTCTACCCGGAGCGCATGGCCTCGCGCATTCTCGGCATGGGTGACGTCCTCTCGCTCATCGAGAAGGCCGAGACGATCTATGACGAGGAGGAAGCCGAGAAGGCCGCGGCGAAGATGCTCAGCGCCTCTTTCAACCTCGAAGATTTCCTCGATCAGTTCCAACAGATCAAGAAGATGGGGCCTTTGCAGCAACTCGTTGGTATGCTCCCGGGCGCCGGATCGGCCCTGCGTGACGTCGAGATCGACGATCGTCAACTCGCTCGCGTCGAGGCCATCATCCGGTCGATGACCCCAGCGGAGCGTCGGGATCCCAAGATCATCAACGGGAGCCGCAAACGCCGCATCGCGAAGGGTTCGGGGACGCGGCCGCAGGACGTCAATGTGCTGCTCAAGCAGTTCTCCGAGACACAGAAGATGATGAAGGCGTTCGCCGGAGGCAAGAGCCCCATACCTGGGCTCGCCATGCCGGCGATGGGCCGCAGGAAGATGAGGTAGACATGGCCGTGAAGATCCGCCTGACGCGGATGGGTAAGAAGAAGCAACCCTCGTATCGCGTCGTGGTCATGGACTCACGCAAGCCGCGCGACGGGAAGTACATCGAGCAGATCGGCCGGTACGACGCCCGTCAAAACCCGTCGCTCGTCGAGATCGACAACGCTCGCGCCGTCGACTGGCTCCAGAAGGGCGCCCAGCCGACCGAGCGAGTGCAGAAGCTCCTCGAGATCTCCGGTGCCTGGACTGAGTTCAAGGTCGCACGAGGTGACATCCACACCGTGGGCGAGTCGCCGGTTCCCGCCGCCAAGCCCGCTGTCGAGGCCGCTCCCGTCATCCTGGACGAGATCCAGGAAGAAGCAGCCGAAGAGGCCGCCGAGACTGTCGAAGCCGCTCCCGTCATCCTGGACGAGATCCAGGAAGATGCAGCGGAAGAGACCGTCGAAGGCGCTGAAGCCACCGACGCAACTGAAACGGAAGAAGTATGAAGCAGGGCGACATCGTCGAGAAGGTCGTTACCTACGTCGTGACACAGATTGTCGACGACGCCGACTCCGTACAGGTCGAACTCGTGCCGGATGGCGATGACGCCATCGTCGCCGAGGTTCGCACCGCCAAGTCGGACATGGGCCGCGTCATCGGCCGCCGTGGACGCGTTGCCCGGGCGATCCGCTCTGTTGCATCGGTCGCCGGCGACGAAGAGGGCGTCTCCGTCGAGGTCGACTTCCTCGACTGACGTGAATTCCGTCATCGTCGGGTATGTCCGCCGGGGCCATGGCTTGAACGGCGCGGTCATCGTGCGTCCACTCACCGATGACGCGACACAGCGCTGGCGCAAGGGTGCCCGGCTGTCTTCCGATGGGGAACCGCCGGTCGCGTACATCGTTGCCCAGGTCGGTCCGCACAAGGACGGTCTCTTGGTCCAGTTCGAAGGCGTCAACGACCGCAACGCCGCCGATGGCCTTCGTGGGACGTCGTTCACGATCCCATCCGACGAGCGGCGAGCCCTCGAAGGGGGCGAGTACTGGCCCGACGACCTCACTGGTTGTGCCGTCGTCGATGAACACGATCAGCCTCTCGGAGCGGTCGTCGGCGTCGAGTTCGGCGCTGCCCAGGATCGCCTCGTCGTTCAGACGGATGAAGGGACCGTCGAGGTTCCGTTCGTCGATGCCCTCGTGCCGACGGTCGATCTCGAGAACCGACGCGTCGTCGTCATCGCACTGCCCGGGCTCTTCTCCTCAGACTGAGGGGGCAACAGCCCGGTCGAGAGCATCGATCGTCCTGTCGTGCAAGGCGCTCGCCGCCTCGGGAGAGTCGGCGATGCTCACCATCCCGAGCTTCCCGTATTCGGACACGGCTCCCACGATGTGGAACACCGTCCCCGACTGGCGTGCCTGGTCGAAGTGGAGGCCGTCGCAGACGATGATGTCGAACACATCCTCCGGCAGGAGCCCGCGATACGAGTCCGACTGCACGTTGTCGCTCGCGTGGTAGCAGAGCTCTGAACCGAACGCCGAGCGGTACGTGCCGCTCTCCGTGTCGTATGAGCCATCCGTCAGGAATTGAAGGACGAGCGACGGCAGCGTTGTGCCGCCTTTCCGGAGATTGATCTCGAGCGCGTAGTGTTCCCAGCGATCACCGGCGGGAACCGACACGAAATCGACGCTGAACCTCCCGAGTGCTCCTCGGGCTACCAGCTCCTTCGCGACTCGCCTACCGACATCCCGGAGATCGTTCCGGTACGCGGCATCGGCCGGGAACGTACACCCCTCATACACTTGTCCGGTCGCACCCCCGAGGAGCTGCTCGTGCGTCGATATGACCTCGACGCGGCCGAGCGGGTCGATCCGACACTGGACCGACGGCGACCGGGTGACCTCCGACTCGATCATCGCTTCAACGATGCCCGTCATCGAATCGAGTTTGTCGACGAACTGCTCAGCACTCATCCCTTCGGCGATGGGTTCCAGGCGCTCGAAGAGTCGTCGCCCGGCCCACGCCTGGACGCCGGTCTCCGGAGCGTCGGCGAGATCGAACATGGCGTTCCCCTCCCCGGAGAAGCCCTCATCGAGTTTGACGACAGCCCGCCGGAGCAAGGGATCGCGACGCCTGAGCTCAGCGATTCCTGCCGCAACGTCGTCGGCATCCCGGATGTCGGTCACCGCAGTCGGGGTCGGGACACCCGCGGCTTCGAGAACAGCCCGGCTTCCGTTCTTGCCGCCGAGCCATCTGAGGTCCGGGTCGTTGGCATACATCGGGATGCGGAGCTGAACCGTGAGCGTTCGCTCGAGTCCCGTCGAGTTGAAGCACGTCATGTGAGCGGTCGCCGGATCGGGGATCGCCGCGCGGACTCGCTCCAAGAGGCGCGGGCGGATGAGGATCTTCTCACTCAGCGGGTCGGGGGAACCGTCGTTGCACGACAGGAGGGAGAGACGGTTACGGGCGTGATGGGCGGGCACGCCGGGGAGCAGATGGAGGTAGTAGTCGACGATCGTCGATGGGATCGGGCGGCTCGTCACGTACACGATCCGGGTGCGGGGCATGCGCAACAGCATGAGCAGACACAGCATCCGCTCCTCGTAGTGCACGATGCCGTCGATCTTGTGCAACTGGTCGCGATCGAGGCTCAGAGAGGGGATGACGACCACCGTCCTCTCGGCCATGCGATCCGGGAAGATGGTCGACACCATCGGGGCGAGGCGCCGCTGGAGCTCGTGGAACCGCGTGCGCTCCTCCTCCGAACCCGGTGCCGGGACGAGATGCCCCATCATTGCATCGACCGTCGCCATCCCCCCGAACCCTACGCGTAGGCTGCCATCGGCGGCGAAGCGGATCTCGCGTCGTATCCTTGGGCCCGTGCCGTACGAGCCACAGCACCACGTCCGCATCGTGACCGCGACCTCGCTCTTCGATGGTCACGATGCCGCTATCAACATCATGCGGCGCCTCCTGCAATCCACCGGGGCTGAGGTCGTCCACCTCGGCCACGACCGGTCCGCCGCCGACATCGCCACAGCCGCAATCGAAGAGGACGCCCAGGCAGTTGCGATCACGTCGTATCAGGGTGGGCACATGGAGTTCTTCCGCTACGTGAGGGACCTCCTCGATGAAGCGGGAGCCGGTCACGTCAAGATCTTCGGAGGGGGCGGAGGGACGATCCTTCCGGCGGAGGCCGAGGAGCTCGAGCGCTCCGGAGTCGACCGCATCTACTCGCCGGACGACGGCCGCGAACTCGGGCTCCAGGGGATGATCGACGATCTCCTCGAGAGGGCCGACTACCCGGTGACGGACGACGAGCCACTCAACCTGTCCGCGCTCGAGCCGTCAACGCCGAGGTTGCTTGGCAGAATGATCTCGACGGTCGAACAGCGAACGGACGGCGCTCTCGCCGCCGAAGCAAAGGCCGCGGCGAAGCAGAGCAGCGCACCGATCGTGGGAATCACCGGAACGGGCGGTGCCGGCAAGTCCTCCCTCATCGACGAGATTGTCGTCCGCTACCTCGCCGACTTCCCCGACCGCACGCTCGCGATCGTCTCCGTTGACCCATCACGCCGGCGGTCCGGTGGTGCGCTGCTCGGCGATCGGATCCGGATGAACGCGGTCACGCACCCTCGCGTCTTCATGCGTTCTGTCGCGACCCGCCAGGCGAACCTCGCTCTGTCGCCCCACATCGCCTCGACGCTCGACCTCGTCAAGGCAGCGGGCTACGACCTCATCATCCTCGAGACGTCCGGCATCGGTCAGGCCGACACCGAGATCGTCGACCACGCCGACCTCGCGCTCTACGTGATGACGCCGGAGTACGGCGCTGCGAGTCAGCTCGAGAAGGTCGACATGCTCGACTTCGCCGACCTCATCGTCATCAACAAGGCCGACCGGCGAGGCGCCGACGATGCCTTGCGAGATGTCCGCAAGCAGTACCGCCGCAACCACGCCGTCTTCGACGGGCCGGATGAGGATCTCCCCGTGTATCCGACCGTCGCATCACACTTCAACGACGCGGGAACGAACCGTTTCTACCGGGCTCTCATGGAGGCCGTCGACCGACGAACCGTGGAGCGGTTTGCTTCGGACATCGAACTTCCGACGGATCACGGCGGAGAGCAGCCGGTCATCCCGAAGGGCCGAGTCCGGTATCTCTCCGAGATCGCCGACACCGTTCGCACCTACAACCGCAAGACGGACGAGCAGGCAGCGCTCGCGACCGACGCACAGGCCCTCGATGTGGTGGCCCGTCGAACCGGGGACGAAGTGATGCTCGCTGCGAGTCGCGATGGATTCGCCGAACTCGATCCCCGTGTCGCCGCCGCGCTTGCCGAATGGGACAGCACCGCGAACTCATATGCAGCAGATACCGTCTCCTACGAGGTGCGGGGGGCCGACATCGAGGTGGAAGGGGCATCGACCACGCTCTCGGGCACCCGCATCCCGAAGGTCGTGTTCCCGAGGATCAGCGGCTGGGGGGACCGTGTCCGGTGGAGCCTCCAGGAGAACGTTCCGGGCCGCTTCCCATTTACAGCCGGGGTGTTCCCCTTCAAGAGAGTTGCCGAAGACCCGACCCGCATGTTCGCCGGTGAAGGCGGACCGGAGCAGACGAACCGGCGATTCCACTACGTGTCGAGGGGTATGCCCGCCATTCGTCTCTCCACCGCCTTCGACTCGGTGACGCTCTACGGCGAGGACCCCGACACGCGGCCCGACATCTATGGGAAGATCGGCAACTCAGGGGTCTCGGTCGCGACGCTCGACGACGCGAAGAAGCTCTACTCCGGGTTCGATCTCCTCGACCCGGCGACGTCGGTGTCGATGACGATCAACGGGCCCGCGCCGATGATGCTCGCCTTCTTCCTCAACGCGGCGATCGACCAGCAGTGCGAACGGCACATCATCGAGCACGGTCTGCAGAGAGAAGTCGAGGCTGTCCTCACCGAGCGGTTCGACAAGCGCGGGATCGAGCGGCCGCGATACCGCGGTGACTTGCCACCCGGGCACGACGGACTCGGCCTGCTGCTACTCGGCATCACGGGATCCGATGTGCTGGTACCCGATGTCTACGAGTCGATCAAAGAAGATGTGCTTGCGAAGGTGCGGGGAACGATCCAGGCCGACATCCTCAAGGAAGACCAGGCGCAGAACACGTGCATCTTCTCGACGGAGTTCGCCCTCCGCATGCAGGGTGACATCCAGGAGTACTTCATCGAGCGGTCGATCCGCAACTTCTACTCCATATCGATCTCCGGCTATCACATGGCCGAAGCCGGCGCGAACCCGATCACGCAACTTGCCTTCACTCTCGCCAACGGGTTCACCTTCGTCGAGTACTTCCTGTCGAGGGGCATGCCGATCGACACGTTCGCTCCGAACCTCTCGTTCTTCTTCTCGAACGGTGTCGACGCCGAGTACGCGGTCATTGGTCGCGTCGCAAGGCGCATCTGGGCGAAGGCGATGCGCGACCGGTACGGGGCATCCGAGCGGTCGCAGAAGCTGAAGTACCACATCCAGACGTCGGGGCGCTCGCTCCACGCGCAGGAGATCGCGTTCAACGACATCCGCACCACGCTCCAAGCGCTGTACGCGATCTACGACAACTGCAACTCGCTTCACACGAATGCCTACGACGAGGCGATCACAACACCCACCGAGGAGTCCGTGCGGCGCGCCCTCGCGATCCAACTCATCATCAACCGCGAGTTGGGGCTCGCGAAGAACGAGAACCCGCTCCAGGGTGCCTACATCATCGACGAACTCACCGACCTCGTCGAAGAGGCGGTCCTCGCCGAGTTCGATCGTCTCACCGACAGGGGAGGGGTGCTCGGTGCGATGGAGCTCATGTATCAGCGCTCGAAGATCCAGGAGGAGTCGCTGCGTTACGAGCGGATGAAGTCGACGGGGGAGCTACCGATCGTCGGCGTCAACACGTTCCTATCGGCCGAGGGCTCGCCGTTCGTCGTTCCCGACACGGTCATTCGTTCCACCGATGAGGACAAGCAGTTCCAGATCGACGCCGTTCGGGCCGTTCAAGAACGCGGCGCCGAAGAGGCTGCCGCGGCGATCGAGCACCTGCAACGAACAGCGATCGACGGCGGCAACACGTTCGCTGCGCTCGTGGATGCGGCGAAGTGGAGCAGCATCGGACAGCTCTCTCACGCTCTCTACGACGTTGGCGGCCGCTACCGACGGAGTATGTAGATCGCTGGGCGCCGGTCGCCATCTTCTACCCAGACGCGAAGAGCCCACAGACTCCGGGACGGAAGCTGCGGGCCCTTCGTTCACATAACCCGATGGTGCCGTCCTCGTCGATGGGGAGAGCCGGCCGACGGGCTACGCACACCCGCGGATTGAATCATCCCCACGAGCGTGACCTTTCGGTGACATGATGCGGCACGTTGAGCCGTTCGTGAAGAACCGTTCTCGATCTCGCGATCGGACTAGTTCTCGAAGCTCAGAGAGCCGCTGCGATGCGCTCAGCGGTGGCGTCGAGTTCCTCACGACCCGGTGTCGCACCGCGGGCGACACGGAGACCGAAACCATCGCTCGCGGAGCGGGGGAGGAGGTGGAGGTGTGCGTGCGGCACTTCCTGGCCCGCGATCGGGCCGTCGGCGTAGAAGAGATTCATGCCTTCCACCCCATTGGTGCTTGCTCTCGCAGCGGCGGCGAGCCGCTGGGCGATTTGCATCATGTAGGCGGAGGTCTCCGGCGGTACGTCGGCGAGGTCGGGGAGGTGGTCGAGTGGAACCACGAGGAAGTGGCCCGGGACAACCGGGTTGATGTCCATGATCGACATCACGACGTCGTCCCGGTAGACGAAGCTCGCGGGCAGTTCACCGTCACGGATGGCGCAGAACACACAGAACTCGGGCGTTGGTTGATCGCTCATGTGGGCGAGATTACTCGGCGTTGTAGGGGGTCGAGAGAGTGGGTTGCGTCTAGGACGTGTCGCTGAGCGCTGCACCGCGTACGGTCTCTGCGAGTCTGCCGCGTGCATAGCTTGCCAGGTCCTCTTCGATCATCGTGGGCGTGTAGGGGGTACCGTCGGGACGGATCCACGCCACGTCACCGTTCGGGTCGCCGGAGATCCGCCAGCCTTGTTCGTGGAGGATCCGGTGGTGATAGCCGCACAGGGTGATGAGGTTGTCGAGGTCGGTGGAGCCGCCTTGGGCCCAGTGGACGATGTGGTGGCCGTGCACCCATTGGCGCCGGCCGCAGCCGGGGAATCGACAGCCGCCATCTCGGAGCGCGAGTTGGCGTGAGAGCCATGCAGGAATGGACCGGGATGTGCGGCCGATCCCAACCGGGATGCCGTCAGCGCCGTCGACGACGACCTGCCACCGGGTGTCACAGGCGATGCGACGGATCACTTCGTTGTGCAGAGCAGGCCCGTCTTGGGCGATCCCCACCGTGGAGTCGTCGGTGGCGAGCGCGTCCGCGTCGACGTGAACGACGAGCGTGGCCCGGTCGGGATCGCGATCGGCGCCGAGCGACTGGGATGCCATCTCATACAGGGCGTCGGCAGCACGGGGCCAGAAGCCCTGGTACACACCGAAGTCCGGGTCGTGGGGCGTTGTGTAGCCGATCCGTTCGAGCGCCTCGACGATGACTGCTCCCCGGTCGTCGGGGATCTCGCCCCGCAGCACGAGGCAGCGCCGCTCCTCGTCGAAGTGCCACTTGAGGAACTGCCGCCGATACGCGGTCTCCAGCGAGCCGCGCTCGATGCGTTCACGCTCCCGGGCGATGCGGTGGAGCCGGTCGACTGATGACCAGCGGGCCTCCTCGAGATCGGTCGCCCCGGTATCTGGCGTACTGAAGCGGCAGAGTGCTCGGATCTGGTCGTACGACAACTCGCCGATAGCGAACGCTTCAGCGGCTTCGGGGAGTTCGGCCAGGCGTTCGGCGGTCTCCGTCCAAGAGTGTCCCGTGCGATGCGAAACGCCGAGCCGGGCAACGAGCCAGTTCGCGCAGGATGTCGCTCCGTCGTATCGCCACGCCTCAGAGCGATCCGCGTCGGCAATCTTGCTGAGGAGCCTCGCGTGCGTTGCCGCGAGATCCTGTGCGATCTCCATGATTTCGCAGATAGGTGTCTGACTGCTCATTGCTCGTGCCCTTCGCTTCATGGGGAAGCATGCCGACAACGTATCAGTGGGGTGTGACAGAAACCGGTAGGCGGAAGCAGGAATCTGAGGGAATCCCAAGAAATCCCGAGAATCTGGGGTGCGGGTCTCAGGTCGCGGCAGGGAGCTGTCTGACCCCCTCCCTTTGACGGGGAGGAAGGCTTCCGCGATGCGGAACTCGCAGAGCGTACGCTGCACACATGGATCTGGAACAGCTCAACCGGGAGATTGCAGGGTTCCATCGGGGGAAGAAGTGGATCCTGCTGCCGGACGCTGCGGCCGGTGCGACGCCGGTCGTCGAGCGACTTCGGGAGTGGGGAGCCGGCGGCATCATGGTCGTTGCGGCAATCGAGGGTGTCGGGGACCTGCCGGAGGCGGACCGCTTCCACTACACCCGAACGACCGGCGACACGGTGATGAAGGGCATCCGCGCCTACCTCGACTCCGTCGAGCGGCCATCGGCAGATCTGATTGCCGCGGTCGATGCCTTCGACCCGGAAGGCGACGCGCTGGTGCTCGGTGACGGCTTCAGCCGCGAGTCCATCAACGCCGGCCGCCGCGTCTACGGCGCGAGGCCCGTCGAATGGGGCGCCCTCGAGGATAAGACCACCATCGACCGGCTCTGGGACGACGCGGGTGTCCGCAGAGCGCCGTCGGCCGTCGTGCCGGTGGAGCATGCCGCGGATACCGCAGCGGAGCTTGCGTCGGGGCTCGGAACCGTCTGGGTAGCCGACAACCGCGAGGGCTGGCACGGGGGAGGGGAGTACGCCCGCTGGGTTCGCGACCCCGAACACGTCGAAGCGGCGCAGCAGTGGCTCGCCGAACACGCCGACACCGTGCGCGTCATGCCGTTCCTCGACGGCATCCCATGTTCGATCCACGGCTTCAACACGCGCGATGGCGTCGCGGTCTTCCTCCCGGTGGAGATGGTGATCCTCCGCCACGCCGACAAACCCGAATTCGTCTACGCACAGGCGGCGAACTTCTGGAATCCGCCCGACGCCGTTCGCGACGAGATGCGCTCAGCCGCCCGCAGCGTCGGTGCCCTGCTCGCGGATCGTCACGGCTATCTGGGGGGCTTTGGGATCGACGGGGTGTGCACACAGGACGGGTTCTTCCCCACGGAGCTGAATCCGCGTACGTCGGTGGGCCACGGACTGCAGTCCAGAACAGCCGAAGTGCCACTCGGCAGTATTCAGCGCATGCTCACTGAAGGTGACCTCGACATCGGTGCGGTCGACCTCGAGGAGACGATCGTGACCGCGGTCGAAGCGAACCGTGCCGGCGGCATGTTGCTTCCACTGACGGCGACGCACGAACCGGCGAAGACCGGCGTGCGATTCGATGACGGCAGTGCCGTCGCGGTCGACGCCGATGGCGAGAACGACGGGACGATGGAGATCGGATCCGCAGCGATGGGCTCGATCATCATCATGAAGCTCGACTCTGATCGAATGCCGATCGGGCCATCGGTGGCACCACGGGCCATCCAGGCAATCGATCTCGCTCGCGAGCTCTGGGGGATCGACGTGCCGCCGCTCGTCCCCGCCCCCGACGTCTGTCGACGAGTAGAGAGACAAGAGTAGAGAGACGAGAGATGCCCAAGAGTGTCTCTTTCTACTTTCTACTTTCTACTGATCACGGCAGGTCCAGCTCAACGTTGACGCCCGAGGATCGCTCGTCGTTCTCATCGACGGTGCCCACGAAGAGGTCGACGAGACCGGATGGCCCATCGTTGACTGTGACACCGAACACGTGCCATACATAGACGGACGAGAGGGTCGAGATCGATCGATCGACGACGATGCCCGAGTCGTCTGAGAGCTGCATCCTCACGGCGCTCATGTTCGGGGCCGCGTAGCCCGTGACCTGCATGGGGTAGAGCCCAACCCCGGGCTGAGGGCTGAGAACGACGACACCTCCACCGGTGACGGTGTGGCCGGGCGGCTGATCATCCGCAGCAGGCCGCAGATCGACGACGAGACGGGCAGGGGACGCGGTCGTGAACGCCCTCGTGTCGGCAGGCGAGTCGAGGTGGAAGTCGATGGTGAGGCCTTCGTCAAGTCCTTCGACCACGTACCAACTGCCGACGAGATCGCCGTCGAGCGTCGTGTCGGCAACTGCGGAGTTGGCGATCGGCTCTGAGAGTGTGACGCGCAGGATCCCGCTCTCCGGCAGTGACGTGACGCCGATGGGCCCGATGCGGGAAGCCGGCGAGCCCGCAGCGGAGAGGAATGACACTTCGATGCGTTCGCATCCGCCGTACTCGAGCCACCGCACGCCTCCGATGGCCCGCGCGTCCTGTCCCGGGCTGTCGAGGGCGGCGACGACACCCTCGTCGACGAACGGGAGCTCGCCGGCAAGGCACACCGGGACATCGGCTTCGACGGTCGTGGTCGTGGTCGTATCCATCGACGTGGTCGTCGTCTCGCCGCTCTCGGGCGTCGTGCATGCGGTTGCGGCGAGCAGGACGACGACGAGGATGGGAAGCTGCCTCATTCGGCGACCATACCCGCGTCGTGGTGTGTGGCAGTTTGACAAATGGTCGAGAAGAACCGACAATACGGGAGATGTCGACCATTGTGGAATCTGAAGAAGTGACGAGCGCAGACTCGGGGCCGTCCATGCGGACCTTCTTCACCGTGTGGGCCGGTCAGCTCGTCTCACTCGTCGGAACGAACCTCACCGCGTTCGGCCTGAGCATCTTCGTCTTCCAGAAGACCGGATCAGTGACGCTCCTCGCGACGGTGATGCTTGCGTCCCAACTCCCGCAGATTCTCATCACCCCGTTCGCTGGGACGCTCGTCGACCGGTGGGACCGCAGGAAGGCGATGATCCTGTCGGACGCCGGCGCGGCCTTGGGGACGTTCGTGATGATCGGCTTCTACCTCACGGGCACGCTGGAGGTCTGGAACATTGCGATCGCCGTCGGTATCGCGGGTCTGTTCCAGGCATTCCAATGGCCGGCGTACTCGGCGGCGATGGCCGTCGTTGTCCCGAAGGAACATTTCGGCCGCGCGTCCGGTCTTGTCCAACTCGCCGAAGCCGTCGGTCAGCTTGGCGGCCCGATCCTCGCCGGATTCGCGATCGCATTCGGAGGGATCGCTGTGATCTTCACAATCGACGTGATCACGTTCCTGGTGGCCATCGGCACCCTCCTCATCGTGCGGTTCCCAGCCCCCGAAGAGAGCGCAGCCGGGGCGGAGGGGGCGGGCACCGTCTGGGAGGAGACGAAGTACGGGTTTCGGTACGTGTATGCGCGCCGGGGGCTCTTCGCTCTGCTGATCTACTTCTCGGTCGTGAATCTCGCCTTCGGCTTCGTCGGTCCCCTGTTCATCCCGTACGGGTTGTCGCTCACTTCGGAGATCGGGCTCGGAACGGCGTCCACAACGGCGTCGATCGGCGTGCTCGTGGGCTCGATCGTCGCAAGCACCTGGGGCGGTCCCAAGCGGCGGGTGGCCGGGCTCGTGATCGGCGGTGTGATCCTGGGCAGCGTGTTCAGCACGATGGGGATCCGTCCTTCGATCGTGTGGGCGGCGGCGGTGTTGTTCATCGGGATGGCCGTCATTCCAACGATCAGCGCGACGAGTCAGGCGATCTGGCTCGCAAAGGTCGAGGCGGATCTCCAGGGCCGCATCGCGGCCGTGCGCCGCTTCGTCGCCCAGGGGACCCTGCCGCTCGCGTACGTTCTGGTGGGGCCCCTGTCGGACCGGGTGTTCGAGCCGCTCATGGCTGCCGACGGCGCGTTGGCCGGAACGGTTGGCTCGATCCTCGGCACCGGCCATGGGAGGGGCTACGCGCTCCTGTTTGCCGTCATCGGGATTGTGGTCGCCGTCTCGTCGATCCTTGCGTGGGCGTACCGTCCGCTGAGATACCTCGAGCGCGACATTCCGGACGTCGCGCAGAAGGCGGACACACCGGCTCCGGAGCCGGAACCCGTGTGATAGGTTCGGCCGATGCCGCTCCCGGCACCCGACCCGGATCTCGCACTCGACTTCCTGACCGGCGCAACACCCCCTGAGGCGCTGTTCGCCGAGGCGCGCCGTCTCCGCGACGAGGGGAAGGGTCGCACGGTCACGTACAGCCGCAAGGTCTTCGTCCCGCTCACGACGATGTGCCGCGATCGCTGCACCTATTGCACGTTCGCGAAGCCGCCGGGAGCGGGCGGCGCCTACCTCGCACCAGACGAGGTGATGGCGGTCGTGCGGGCGGGGGAGCGACACGGCTGCACTGAGGCGCTCTTCACCCTTGGAGACCGACCAGAGGACCGCTGGCCGGCCGCACGTGAGTTCCTCAAAGAGAACGGACAAGGATCGACCCTCGATTATGTGCAGCACATGACCGAGCGCGTGCACGCAGAGACGAGCGTCTTCCCACATGCGAACCCGGGACTCATGGACGAAACCGCGCAGCGGGGGCTCCGTCGATCGAACCCGTCGCTCGGCCTCATGCTCGAGAACGTCTCACCCAGGCTGATGGAGCCGGGGATGCCCCATCACGACTGCCCGGACAAGGACCCGGGGGCGCGCCTCGACACGATCGAGACGGCCGGCCGCCTCAGTGTCCCCTTCACGACGGGGATCCTGATCGGCATCGGCGAGACACCGGCCGAAGTCGTTGACAGTCTCGTCGCGCTCGCCGAGATCCAGAGACGGCACGGCCACCTCCAGGAGATCATCGTCCAGAACTTCCAGCCGAAGGCCGACACGCTGATGCGCGGCGTCCCTGCGCCGACGGTCGAGTACTTCGCGACGGTGGTCGCGTTGACGCGGTGGATCTTCGGCCCGGAGATGAACGTGCAGGTACCGCCCAACCTCACGGACGACTTCGGCGTCTACCTCGACGCAGGCATCAACGACTGGGGCGGCGTTTCTCCTCTCACGATCGACTGGGTCAACCCCGAAGCCCCCTGGCCGCATCTCGACAAGCTGCGTGCCGTGACCGAGTCGGCCGGCTTCGCACTGCGACAGCGGCTTCCGGTGTATCCCGAGTTCATCGACGCTCATTGGATCGACGCGAGCGTGCTCGAGAAGCTGGGCGGGAGCGCCACCCACGAGGGGTACGCTCTCGCCGAGGAGACAGCGAAGCCATGACCGAGATCACATATCTGCGTCTGAGACCTGCCGATGCGATCAGCGAGCGATGGGCGCACGCGAGGTATCGGGAAGGCTCGACCGCCGTCGAGGTCGAGACGCTCACCGACACCGACCGAACCGCTGCGTACGCGGGTCGTCTCCTGCCCGTCGGCGGTACGCACGACGACGGCAGTGCACCGGCCTTCGTTCTGCAGCCGGCCGATGCGCTCGCCGCCACGCACGATGGGGTACCCGGCTGGCAGATCACCGTGGCCGCGGGAGACAATCGTGCCGAAACGATCGATGCTCTCGCCCGTTCGCAGGCGGCATTCCTCCGCATCGGGAGGAGCCGGGTCGCCGAGGCATCGGAGATCGTGTCGCTCCCCGGGATCAAGGCACGCGTCTCGGTCTTCGTCGACACCGTGGAAGATGCGCTCGTCGCCGTCGAGTCGGGGGCAGCGGATCTGCTGCTCCGAGCATGGGACAGCGATACGATCGGACGCCTGAGGGATGTTCTGCCGTATCAACTCGTAGAGAGAACGGCGCTCCCGATCGGCTTGCCCATCGACGAGGCCCGCCGGCGTCTCGACTCAGGAGCGCTCAAGGCGTATCTCGATCTCATCGACGGCTCCGGAGCGGCGCGTCCGCGATCCGGCTGGGCGCCCGGCATGGACCTTCACGCCCCACATGCTCCGGGACGCCTCTCCGCCCAGTGGACAGACAGCGGTTGGGTGAGTTCGCCGCATGCGGGCGGGGGCGACGCCGTGCGGAGAGATCTCCGCCGCATCCTCGACAGGTCGCTCGACGGGCACCGCCCCACTCGAGACGAGATCCAGCAGCTCTTCGAAGCGAGGGGCGCCGAGGTCGAGGCGATTGCCGTAGTCGCCGACATCCACCGGCAGCGGGCCAACGGCGACGTCGTCACGTATGTCGTCAACCGCAACATCAACTACACGAACCAGTGCACCTATCGATGCGGGTTCTGCGCATTCTCGAAGGGACCGCGTTCTCTCAACCTGAGGGAGGACCCCTACCTGCTCACGATTCCGCACGTCGTCGAGCGCACGGTCGACGCGTGGAATCGCGGGGCGACCGAGGTGTGTCTCCAGGGCGGGATCCACCCGGACTTCACCGGCGAGTTCTACGTCGGCGTGCTCGAGGCAATCAAACAAGCGGTCCCCGGCATCCACGTGCACGGGTTCACCCCGCTCGAGGTGTGGCAAGGGGCGGAGACGCTCGGGCTGTCGATCCGCGAGTTCCTCACGACGCTTCGCGACGCAGGACTCGGAACACTCCCAGGAACAGCGGCGGAGATCCTCGACGACCGTATCCGCGAGCACCTCTGCCCCGACAAGATCCGCACGGCGCAATGGTCCGAAGTGATGCTGACCGCCCACGACCTCGGTCTGAGATCGACCGCCACGATGATGTTCGGGCACATTGACGACCCCGCCTCGTGGGCGAATCACATGGAGACGGTGCGTGCGATCCAGCGGAAAACGGGAGGGTTCACCGAGTTCGTGCCCTTACCCTTCGTCCACATGGGAGCGCCGATCTATCTACGCGGGGCCGCGCGGCCCGGACCGACCTGGGACGAGGTCGTGCTCGTCCACGCCGTCGCACGGATTGCGTTCGCCGGGCTGATCGACAACATCCAGGCATCGTGGGTGAAGCTCGGATTGGAGTCGGGCCTCACGCTGCTCACCGCCGGGGCGAACGATCTCGGGGGAACGCTCATGGACGAGTACATCTCGGCGGCCGCAGGGGCATCGCACGGCACGATGGTCGACGCCGACGACTTCGTGTCCGCGATCGAGTCCATCGGCCGAACGGCGAAACAGCGCACGACGCTCTACCGTTCCGCGCCGACCGTTCGGGTCGTCGGAGGACCTGTATGAGGCGCACTGCAGATGAGACGAGGGACTGCCTCTTCGACGCGGCCGCTGACCTCTTCCGCGATATCGGGTATGAGGCGACGTCGCATGCCGACATCACGGCAGAGGCCGACATCGGGCGCACGACGTTCTACGAGCACTTCGCGTCCAAAGAGGATCTGCTCGTGCAGCTCGTTCAGCGAGACCTTCCGGCGCTCATCGATGAGCTGCTGTCCGACGTTGACCCAGACCTGCCGCCCGATGTCCGCCTGCGTGAGTTGACGGTTCGGTTCGTTGAGTTCGTCGGCATCGACCACCTTGGGCTCATCCTCCACACGGAGGTTCCGAAACTCACGGTCGAAGCCCAGGCCGCAATCGCCGAGTCGCATCAAGGACTCTCTCGCGAAGTGATGGACATCTACCGGTCCGGCGTGAAGGCCGGGGTGTTCGTCGAGATGCCGGGTCCACTCGTCGGACGGCTCATGCAGGAGACGATGATGGCCGGGGGCAAAGTGGTCATGGACTCCTCGGAGCCGAAACAGCACGTTCACGAGATCGCCGATGCGACGGCTGCTTTTCTGGTGAGCGGACTCCGCAGGTAGTGCCCCGTCAGACAACGTTCGCCGCGTTCAGAACGGCCAGGGCCGTTGCTGACTGCGTCCTCGTCCTCGACGCATTCGCGAATGCGCCTTCGTCCTGCGTCCTTGTCATCAATGCCCCTGACTCGCTCTGCACATCGCCAACGTCATCTGACGGGGCACTAGCGTTCATCCCATGCGGATCAACGTCGTCACGATCTTTCCGGATTTCTTCTCGTCGCCGCTCGACGTGAGCCTCGTCGGCAAGGCCCGATCGGACGGCACGCTCGAAGTCGTACTCCACGATCTCCGGGAGCACGGCAAGGGGGTCCACCGCCAGGTGGACGATGCCCCGTTCGGGGGAGGCGCGGGGATGGTGATGATGCCTGAGCCCCTGGCCGCCGTGCTCGAACCGCTCAGCGGAACGCACAGCGTGCTGTTCACTCCGGCCGGGCGGCCACTCGATCAGGACACACTCGATCGCTGGGCCGACTTCGAGGAACTCACGCTCGTGTGCGGCCGCTACGAAGGCGTCGACGAGCGCATCGCCGAGCACTTCATCGACGAGGAGATCTCGATCGGCGACTACGTGCTTCTCGGAGGAGAGGTCGCAGCGCTTGCCGTCATCGAGGGCGTTACGAGACTCCTCGCAGGCGTCGTCGGCAATCCCATCTCTGTGGAGACGGAGAGCTTCCGTGGAGGGCTGCTCGAAGAGCCCCAATACACCCGGCCCGCCGACTTCCGCGGCTGGACCGTTCCCGAAGTCCTCCGCTCGGGGGACCACGGGAAGGTCGAGCAGTGGCGACAGGAGCAGCGGCTGAAGAGGACGGGGGAGCGACGGCCGGACCTGCTGAATGAGTAGCCAAGTAGCTTGGCTGCTTGGCTTGCCCGCAATCAGTGGCCGGTTAGGTACGGCCATTGCTACCATCTCGGTTCCTTCTTCCCCTGATTTCGGAGGATCCCGTGAACACGCTCGAGCAGATCGAGAACGCCCAGCTGCGCGACGACATCCCGGAGTTCAGCCCCGGCGACACCGTCCGCGTGCACGTGCGCGTCATCGAGGGTGGACGGGAACGGACCCAGGCGTTCGAAGGTGTCGTCATCGCCCGCAAGGGCGGCGGCATCCGTGAGACGTTCACAGTCCGCAAGATCAGCTTCGGCGTCGGCGTCGAGCGCATCTTCCCGGTCCATGCTCCGATCATCCAGACGATTGAAGTCCTTCGCCGCGGTGACGTGCGCAGGGCCAAGCTCTACTACTTGCGCGATCGGGTCGGCAAGGCCACCCGCATCAAAGAGAAGCGCGACTGACCGTCTTCCGCGGTAGTCCCGTTCAGCAAGACGACCCGTCGATTCGACGGGTCGTTCTCGCGCCCCTGGATGCCGCTTCACTCGTCGTGGGTGTGGAAGTGCTCGCAGCATCGGATCCGGTGATGCGCGCCCTCGCGCAACGCAATGGAACGCCTCCGCTCTGGCCGCGACCACCCGGGTTCGCAACGCTCACACATCTCGTTCTCGAGCAGCAGGTCTCGCTCGCGTCGGCTGCTGCGGCGCTTCGACGGCTGGAAGAGGCGATCGGGGTCGTTGAGCCGGAGACGTTCCTCACTCTCGACGACGATGAGCTTCGCCGGATCGGTTTCTCACGCCAGAAGGCCGGGTATGTGAGAGGGATTGCCGCCGGACTCGCCGATGGATCGATCGATCTCGAGATCCTCGCCGACCTCAACGATGACGAGGCGACCGAGAGGCTTCTCCAGATTCGCGGGGTCGGGGCATGGACGGCCGCCTGTTACCTGCTCTTCGTCCTCCGACGTCCCGACGTCTGGCCGGTCGGAGACCGGGCGCTCCACGTTGCGATCGGGGACGCGTTCACCCTCACGAGCGCTCCGGACGCGGAGGCCGCGCATGCCAGAGCAGAGTCGTGGCGGCCGCTTCGCTCGGTGGCGGCCCGCTTGCTCTGGCATGACTACCTCGGCGGCAGCCCCGAGGGACAGATTCAACGAGCCGAGCGGTAGGGTGAACGCCGTGACCTCGCCCGATTTCAACCCCGCAGAACAGACGCCCGCGCCCGCTGAGGACGTCGAGCCGGAGGAGAAGAAGCACGCTCTGCCGTTCTGGTTGGAGCTGCCCCTCCTCATCCTCGTCGCGCTGTTCATCGCCGTTGTCATCAAGACGTTCTTCCTCCAGGCCTTCTGGATCCCGTCATCGTCCATGCAGGACACGCTCCAGATCAACGATCGGGTCATGGTGAACAAGCTCGCATACCGGATGGGGGACCTGCAGCGCGGTCACGTCGTTGTGTTCGACGATCCGCGAGGCGAGGACAAGACTGAAGAGACGGTCCTCAACGCGGCGCGTAGAAACGTGCTCGAGGCGATCGGGCTCTCGGTCCCCAGGACCGAGTTCATCAAGCGTGTCGTCGGGCTGCCGGGTGAGCGGGTCGAGGTCATCGACAACCAGGTGCTCATCGACGGCGCGCCGCTCGACGAGCCGTATCTCAAGGTCGGATCGACGATGCCCGACTTCGGCCCAATGCTCGTGCCCCCTGGCGAGATGTTCGTCATGGGCGACAACCGCAACTCGAGCCAGGACAGCCGCTATTTCGGGACCGTCTCAACCGACACGATCGTCGGACGTGCGTTCGTGATCATGTGGCCGATATCGAACTGGTCGGCTCTGTAGAAGCCGCCGGGAGGCCCGGCCGGTAGGTCACGCCCCGCCGGTAGCATCGCCAAGCCGGATACGGACGGGAGCAGCACAAGTGGGCGACGAGGATCTCGAGCGGTACGAAACCGACGTCGAGTTGCAGATCTACCGCGAGTACCGCGACGTTCTCCCGATGTTCCGATATGTCGTCGAGACCGAGCGCCGCTTCTACCTCGCGAACCAGGTCGAGATGAACACGCGATCTGCCGACGGTTCCGTCTACTTCGAACTCGAACTCGAAGACGCATGGGTGTGGGACATGTTCCGACCGGCCCGATTCGTCAAGCGGGTGCGGGTGGTGACGTTCCGCGACGTCAACATCGAAGAGACCGACGTCCCGTCCGACTTCTCGATGGAGTAGAGAGTAGAAAACAGAGAGACCCCCAAGGATGCGTCTCTCTCCTCTTGTCTCTCTACTCTCTCCTGTTTCTGTCACCGACCGGTGAGACACTCGCCCCATGTCATCGCGACGATCGACCGTGGGTTCTGCAGGCGAGGAGATCGCTGCGCGGTTCCTCGAGCGGAGAGGCGTGATCGTCGTTGATCGGAACGTCAGGGTCGGCCGCGACGAGATCGACTTGCTCGTCCGAGACGGCCAGGTGCTCGTGGCCGTCGAAGTGAAGACCGGTGCGGGACGGGACAGCCGTCCGTGGGAGAACTTCGACGATCTCAAGCGTGCACGGGTCCGGAGAGCGGCCGGCGCTCTCGGGATCCACAGAGTCGACCTCGTAGCCGTTCAGGTCCACCGCGGCGGGGCGACCGTGCGCTGGCTACCCGCCACCGACTGAGCCCATCCGACGCTGCTCTTTGAACCAGCACCCGCGATGCCAGTGCCTGCGCAGGTCCGGCGCCCCGGCCGGTACGACGACGAGATGCCCGACGCCAGGATCGATCCGCGACTCGCACCCCGGGCACACGTAGACCTTGCGCGCCTGGTACGGCTGGATGGGTTGGACGATGGCGTCGTCGTTGAATGCTTCTCGGGTCACGTCCGAAAGGTAGACACAAGTAGCAAGACACAAGTAGCAAGACACGAGGCCGGGTTCGTTCTTTCTACTCTCTACTTGCTACTTTCTACTTCGAAATGAGCTTCGTATCCATTGAGGACAAGGGTCGTGTTCGCTGGCTGACGATGTCGTCTCCCGGCACGAAGAATGCGATTCAGCGGGCGGGGTGGGCCGAGCTCGCGGAGGCGTTTGAGGAATTCGAGTCCTCCAACCAGCGGGCGCTCGTCGTCACCGGTGCGGGCGAAGATTTCTGTGCGGGAGCCGACCTCAGCGCCGATTTCTCCGACTTCGGGACTGCTGCGGCGAATGCCGAGTACATGAGACTCCCAAATCGGGCAGCGCTCGCACTTCACCGCATCTCCAAGCCGACGATCGCCGCCGTCGACGGGGTGGCGGTCGGTGCCGGCATGAATCTCGCTCTTGGATGCGACATCGTCATCGCCAGCGAGCGAGCGCGGTTCGCAGAGATCTTCGTCAAGCGGGGATTGACGCTCGACTTCGGAGGGACGTGGCTCCTGCCTCGTCTCGTCGGCCTCACCAGAGCGCGAGAGATCGCTCTCAGCGGCCGGATCGTCGAAGCCGATGAAGCACTCGAAATCGGCCTTGTGAGCAGGGTTGTCGGATCCGAGATGCTCGAGGAGGTTGCCGGCGAAAGCGCCGACGCACTCGCCGACGGCGCACCGCTCGCGCAGCGCTTCATCAAGACGGCGCTCGACCGGTCGTCGTCCATGACCTTCGAGCAGGCGCTCGCATACGAGGAACAGGCGCAGGCGACGCTGCTCGGCTCGGAGGACCTCTTCGAAGGGGCGGCGGCGTTCTTCCAAAAGCGACCCCCGGAGTTCAAAGGGCGGTAGGCGGCGCGGCAGAGCTCATCGTCGCGATTCCGTCTCCCAAAGCCCCCCTGCGGATTCGCGCAGCGAATCTGCGTCCCCCCACTTCGCCTCAATCCACGGTTTCTTCGCGGTGCAACGGCGCTTCGGTTTCTCCCCCAAAGGGACCCTCAATCCACGGTTTCTCGCGAGTATGTGGGCTGGATGGGTTGATGTGACGGCGTTGACGCGGGTGGGGTTGTTCACGAAATGGGTGAGGGTGTGAACGGCGCTGTTGTGCATTCTCCCTCGTCGGAACGGCGGGGGAGATGTCGCCGAAGGCGACAGAGGGGGGCGGTGAAGATCTCGGAGGCACGCTGTGGCTCAGAACCGTTGTGGTGCG
>JBDLHX010000022.1:0-27503 GCA_039715165.1 Actinomycetota bacterium | reverse complement strand
CGAACCATCCCCGCCGGCAGAACCGTCCTCTCGAGCACCGCGTCAACCCTGTCACCGCCGCGACGTCGAACCGGCCATTTCAACACACGCATCTGCAACCAGTTGCTTTCGGTCTCCTGGTAGACCGCTCCGGGTGTGGGGGTGTGTCGTGTTGAGTTTGGCGAAGGCTGCGAAGGACTATTACTTGCAGAAGCTGGGTGAGGTGTCGCCGCGGGAGGACTACTACCTGCGCGGCGGTCAGGCGGCGGGTGTGTGGCGGGGGAGCGGCGCCACCGAGCAGAACCTGAACGGAACGGTGAGCGCTGAGGGTCTCGTGCGTCTATTCGACGGTCAGCATCCTGGGACTGGCGTGCAGTTGGGTCGCAGGTTGCGCAGGGATGGGGTGGCGGCGTGGGATGTGACGTTCTCTGCGGATAAGTCGGTGTCGTTGTTGTGGGCCCTGGGCAACGAAGACACCCGCCGAGAGGTCCTCGCTGCGTTTGAGGAGGCGACGGAGTCGGCGTTCGGGTATCTGGAGTCGGTGGCGTCTGCGACGAGGGGCGCGTCGAAAACGCCCGTCGTTGGCGTCGACGGCGAACCCGTCCTCAACGACAACGGAACCCCGAGGGTCCGGATCGAGACGTGGCCGATCGAGACGTCGGGGTTTGTGGCGGCGTCGTTCACCGAGTTCACGTCCCGCGCGAACGACCCTCAGCTCCACACCCATGTGGTGGTAGCGAACAAGGTCAAAGGCAGAGACGACGTGTGGCGGAGCGTCGACGGCCGCCTGTTGTTCCGTCATCAGCTCGCCGCCGGCTACCTCCACGAAGCCGTCCTCAGATACGAGTTGACTCGGCGGTTGGGGGTGGGGTGGCAGCCCGTGACCAACGGCGTGGCCGACATCGAAGGCTTCACCCGCCGTCAGATCGACGCGTTCTCGACGCGGCGCCGCCAGGCCGAACAGTGGCGTGCAGAGCAGGGCCTGCCGGAGACGCCGGCGGCACGCCAGGTAGCCGTGCTCGCCACCCGGAACCCAAAGACAGGCCAGCAGCTCGAGGACCTCGAAGCCGAGTGGCGGCACCGGGCCGAACAAGTCGGGCTCACTCCGCAGCGTGTCGCTTCGGTCACCGGCCGCCACCGGGACGTCACCCCGCCCAATCCTGAGATCCTGTTCGAGGCCCTGGCGTCGCCTGATGGGTTGACGGCACAGGCATCGACGTTCGCCGAAGCAGAGGTCGTCAAAGAGATCGCCGGGTCCCTCCCCGGCGGCGGCACGAGGGGAGAGATCGAAGCCCTCGCAGAGAGATTCCTCACCACCCGTGACGTCGTACCGATCCTCCCCAAACGCAACCACGTCGAACGGTCCGATGCCGTAGAGGACCTGGTCCCTGTGGACGCTGAAGGAATCGACGCGTCTGAAGCGTTGGGCGAAACGGCCGAGGAACCGGGGGCGGCTCGGAGGATGCGACGTCGCGACGGGACCGTGTTCCCCGGCGCCTCGGATCGCTTGTATACGACGGCGGATCTGCTCGCTACCGAGCAGCGTGTCGTCGAACACGCAACCGGTGGCGTCGATGTCGGTCGTTGGGTCGTTCCCCGGCGTCTCGTCGAAGGCACACTCCGATGTCGTCCGCGTCTCACTGATGGTCAACGCGACATGGTGCGCAGGTTCGCCACTTCCGGCAGTGTCGTTGATGTCGGGATCGGTCCGGCGGGGAGTGGCAAGACCGCCGTCATGGAAGTGATTGGCCAACTCGCCGCGGTGACCGGCACGCCGATCGTCGGTGCGGCGCTCGCTGCCAGGACCGCATCCGGACTCGAAGAGGCCACCGGGATCCCCTCCACCACTGTGACGCGACTTCTGCACCAGCCCGGCGACGAAGTCGGCCTTCCCTCAGGAGTCGTGGTCGTGGTCGACGAAGCGGGGATGGTCGGCACCCGTCACCTCGCCGCGGTCTGCGACCTTGTCGATGCCGCTGAGGGGAAGCTGATTCTCATTGGTGATGCTCGCCAGCTCCCTGAGATCGACGCCGGAGGCCTCTTCCGAGCCCTCACCCGCCGCCTCCCCACCGTCGAACTCACCGACAACGTCCGACAACAACATGCCTGGGAACGCGTCGCCCTCGCCGAGCTCCGCAACGGATCACCCGACCAGGCGATCGACGCATACCGACAACACAAGCGTCTTGTTGTGGGACAGGACCGGCGAGACACGATCACGAGAGCCGTCGACGACTGGTACTCCCATATCGCCGCCAGCGGCGACCCCACTGCGGGGTTGCTCCTCGCCGCCGACAACCAGACCGTCGCCGAACTCAACGAACAGGCCCGCAGCCGCCTCACCGCATCGAAGCGCCTCAATGGACCCACCCTCCAAGCAGGGGACCGAGCCTTCCGGGCGGGCGATCGGGTCCTCTGCCGTAGGAACCACGCCCGCCTCGACGTACACAACGGCGACCTCGCAACCATCACCACCGTCAACCCAAACCTAGGCGGCCTGACGGTGCGTCTCGACCGTGACCCCGAAACCAGGGTCCTGCCCTCCTGGTACCTCGACGACGGTCACGTCGACTACGGCTACGCGATGACCGGCCACAAAGCCCAAGGTGCAACCACCGATCGCACGTACACGGTCATCACCGCAAGCACCGACCGACAATGGGCATACGTCGCACTGAGCCGAGGCCGCCAGACCAACACCCTCTACCTCACCAACCCCGAACCCCACGGCGAAGACTGCACCCACCTCACCCACCCAGACCAAAGGGACCCCCTCGACGCGCTCGCCACATCCCTCAACCGCAGCGCAGCGAAAGCCGCAGCCATCGACCAGATCATCGAAATACCCCCACCGAGCGGTGACATCGCCGAACGGACCGCATGGAACGCAGCACGCCGCCAAGCCGAACACGAACAACCCGGCCACACGCCACCGGGTGTCGAGACCGCCGCCGGTAGGTAGGCACGGCAATCAAGCTCGGCCAGGTCCAGGCATCCTCGGGAGGATTCGAACCTCCGAAACCCGGTTTAGGAACCCTACCGGAGGCAACATCGAACAACGCCGATCAACGCGAAAGCGAGGAATAGCAACGGTTCCCGGTCTCGCCAGTTCCCACCGTATCGCACCGATTCTGGTCGTCTGACGGACAACAGACGGACAAGAGCCGACGCCTCTGTGCTTCGTTGCATACGCCGACGGGGACCGCCGTGGCATCTCGCCGACTGGACTGTTCAGTGGTTTGCCGTCTGAGAGCGACCCGATCCTGGTGGCCAGGCACACCCGACCCCGCCTGACGAACTCGGGGTGGCTCGATCCGCGTCGGCCGCCGTTGCGGATGCGCCGGGAGGGGAGCCAATCATCCCATGCAGCCATCTGTCGGCCAGTGAGCCCCGGGCTGCTGGGCCTACGCCTTCGTAGCTTCTGCTAGTTCGTAGCAGATGAAGGCGGTTGTGAACGCAGCGCGTCGGGCCTCGTCCCAGCTTCTGAGGGGTCGATCCTTGTCGCCTTCGTCGCGAACGTGCGCTAGGCGCTGATCAAGACGAAGCGCAGCAGCCGCAAGATCGATCAACCTCTCTACTACCACGCGTTCTCGGTCACCGAGCTTCTCGGTCATGCGGTGCAGTTGGCGACCGAGTTGCTCGATCGGCTTCTCGGCAGGTCCTTCGCCGTTCGATAGGTCGCTCGCAATGTCCATGATCGCGCCTCTCAGGTGTTCGCCGATCTCGGCAACCACTTGGTTGCTGGTGTTGTCCGACCACAAGAGGACAAACGCCTCCGACAGGTGATGCGCAGCGCCTGGATGCTCTTTCGCGAAGTCCGCGCCGGCAACCGCTCCGCGAACGACATCATCGACTTGTGAGATTGGCGATCCCTTCTGCTCCATGAGCCATCGATAGAAGTGAAGGCCTTCGCCGGAGACGCGATAGTTCGGTGTCCCGCGGCTCGAATAGCCGACATGGAGAAGGCCGTAGCCAATGAGGTCCTCAATAGCCCCTCCATCGAAGCTCTGCCAGCTCTTGGACACGTTGGGGCCTCGGAAGTGGAGTCCCGTTCCGGACAGAGTGTCTGAGCGGATGAAGAGGCGATCGCCGGATCCAGCCTCGAGGTGGGCGAGTGCCATCTCGCAGAAGATCTGATCAGCCTCAGGGGTGAGGCGACGGGTGAGATCCGGGTATTCGATGCCTGTCATACGTCCTCCTTGTTGTCGCTCTTGGACAAGGTACTGACCGGTTGTGACAGAAGACGGTCGTCCGGAACGTGCGTCACTCTCCTTGACACGTTCCGTGATTCCGGTTCCTGTCACACCCCGCGGCGATAATGGGTGCATGGCAGAGAACGACTTCGTGTCTGAGAAGGAGGCTCTGGAGCAGTACGTCGAGGTTGTGAAGCAGTCGCGTGAGCACATCGAGGATGTCCGCGTCCAGAACCAGCATGCTCGCGACAGGCTCGTGATGACTCTGGCCGGAGGCGCGCTGGTGCTGTCGGTGACGCTTCTCACATCGATCGTCGAGGAACCGCGCACAGTCTGGGCTCTTGAGGGGGCGTGGGGACTGCTTGCTCTATCGCTAGTCGCAGTCGCTCTCTCGTACACGCTGACGGAGATCGAGACCGACAAGCGTCTTCGGGCTATCGGCGAGTGGCTGCGACAACCGACCCTCAAGCGCGGACCGAAGGAATCGAAGCACACATGGTCGACGTGGACGAATCGCGCCAGCGTGGCCCTCCTCATTGTAGGACTCGTGTTCCTGATGAAGTTCGCGATCGACAACTACCCGCCAACGATTGGAGAGACAGGTGAATCGGATCATCTCGGTCATGAGCAAACCATCCGAGAAGAAGAGCGCTAATCCGACGAGCACACCGAAGCCTCCCAAGAGGCCAGCGCCGAAACCGCAGAAGAAGACCAGCGGTAGGTAGCTACTCGGAGTCGTACAGAGGAGGTTGCCGTTGTGAGACTGGCGAGGGCTTGGATTCGTTCGTACCGATGTCTGCGCGAGATGGAGGTCGAGTTCAGCGACTACACGGTGCTGATCGGCCCGAACGGCTCGGGGAAGTCCTCGGTGTTGTATGCGTTGGATTGGTTCTTCAACGGCGGCGAGATGTCGCAAGCCGATGTCTGGCGACCAGTAGGGGACGAAGCCGAGACACCGGAACGGATTGAAGTCGAGGTCGAGTTCGTCGATCTCGATGAGAAGGATCGAGAAGTACTCGGGAGATACGGGCGGGGCGAGACCGCTCGCTTCCGTCGGTCGTGGAGCAGGGGTGAAGAGAAGAAGATCGGCAACTCCCTCCAAGGGTCCGGCTTCGCTCAGATCCGTCAAGCCGGATCGGCTGCCGAGGCTAAGGCGGCCTATCAGTTGGCCAGGGAGGAGATCGAGGATCTGCCGCGTTGGACCAACAAGGCAGACAGCCTTGCTGCCCTCGATGCGTGGGAGGCCGATCCGGCGAACAGCGAGAAGCTCGTTGAGGTGGATGACGCGGAAGCGAACCATCTGTTCGGCTTCGCCGGTGACAGTGTGCTTGCACGGCGATTCCGGATGATCTTGGTGCCGGCGTCAGCGGACCTCGCTGTCGAGGTCTCCGAGAATGGACGCGGTTCGATTCTCTCTCAAGTGCTGGGGACCGCTACGACCGAGGCTGTCGCACGTGCCAAGGCGGCCTGGGAGGAAGAGAACAAGGACGCCATCGAGGAATTGGAGTCCTCCATCAGAACGACCGTTGCGGAAGCCACGAAGTCGCATGAGGGCCGAATCAACACGTACTTCAGGGAGTACGTCGCGAACGCCGAGATTACGTTTCGCAGCGAGGTTCCCGAGTGGAGTATGCGCAACGACGCCACCGTGCTCGCCGATGTCATTGTTGACGACCGCCAGGCAAGCGTCCACCGACAGGGTCATGGCATTCAGCGGGCCGTGATGATCTCGGCGCTGCAGTCGCTGCTGTCGGAAACGGAAGACGAATCGGCTGAGGCTGCGGATCTCGCTGCGGATGCATCGACACCGGCGTTCCTTCTCGCGCTTGAGGAGCCGGAGATCTACCAGCATCCCGTAAGGGCCAGACACTTCGCCCGTGTGCTCGCGAACGTCAGCAGCCGGACAGGTGCTCAGGTTGCCATGGCGACGCACAGCCCATACTTCGTCCGTCCCGACCAGTTCCCGTCCCTGCGCAGATTCGTACTCGAGGAAGGCTCCGCGACCTCATGGCGGACATCCCCCGACAGAATCGAAGAGGAGTCATCGCTCTCGGCGGATCGGATCGCACGTTTCATGGAGCGAGAAGCCTCCGGCGCTTTCTCCGAGGGGTTCTTCGCCGACCTCGTCGTGCTTGTCGAAGGCGCCACCGACAAGGCGATCCTCGAGACGATGGCAGAGCAGCTCGGCACTCCGCTTGATGCGCTCGGTATCTCGGCGATCTCGGTGGACGGCAAGAACAACCTGCACCCGGCAAGCGCCGTCCTAACCGCTCTGGGGGTACCCAACTACGTCGTTGCAGATGGGGACGGACTCCGCGCTGCGCGGAATCCTGGGAGGAACGTAGAGACGGCGAGAGGATCACACCAGGCCGCCACCGAGAAGCTGCTCGGCTGGCTCCCCACCGGCGAGCCGCGATTCAACGACGTGGCAACAGGCTTCGACCAACCGACATCGGTCACGAGCCGCTGGACGCTCTTCCATGACGACCTCGAAGCCGAACTCCAGGAATGGGACGGCTTCGAGCAGGCACTCGACGAGTCGGGCTCGAAGCTGCGCGACAAGAGCGCCATTGCGTACAGGAACGCGGCATGGGCATGCGACATCGATTCCGCGCCCGCCGCACTTGTCGAACTGATCGGCGCGATGCGAGACCGGCGACTGGGTGGCTAGGAGGCCTTCCGCCAGCCGAGCCAACCGAATGCACGAACCGCCGCGTAGGCCGGACCGCGTCGCCAGCCAGGGACACCCTCTGTTTCCATCATGTGCAGGAAGAGTCTGTCCGCTTCGGAACGCGAGTACGTACGTGGCGGCTTGATCGAGCCAGCAGGGGGAACGCCAGCATGCTGATAGAGAAAGTCGTGGAGTAACGGCGCCGCGATGGAGAGTTCGAACGGTGACACCAGCCACCAGAACGCACGAGGAATCGAGGCGAGGTCAAACAGGAATCCCTCCGGCACCGTGATCGCATGATCCCCATCCGCGTACGCGTACGGCTCTTCGAGCCGCCACGCATTCCCCGGTCCAACAAACGTCAGAATCGGCGCAGAGAGCCGCGACGCGACGATCTCGATCGGTGCCCGGTCATACTCACGGACCTGAACCTTCACTGAGCCACCCCCGAACTCGCGATCTGAACCAAGCCTATCCAATGAAGATCCGATCGAGACGCGGTTTCGGGTCCGGCGCAGGCAACCTCGCGCTCCCCATCAGCCACGGGGCGTGCTTCAAAGTCTTCGGGGGAGCGTTCGGGTGCCCGTCTGCCTACGCCGACATCGAGCCGAGTATTTCCCGTGCCAGGTTCTGAGACGGACAACAGACGGACAAGACAACGAATGGCTAGAGAGGCCGGTTCGCTGAAATCCTTGTGCCACAAGGTCTAGCCCTGATCGTGTGAGAGGTCTTGGTTCGCTGACACCCGGTTGCCCATCATTCGGCTCACCTGTGACGGACAAGTGACGGACAAACAGGCGCTTCGCGACGGCCCACCGAGGCGGCGAACAGACGGAAACCCTTGTGGCATAAGGGTTTGTAGGGCGCCCTCGGGAGGATTCGAACCTCCGCCACCCGGTTTAGGAACCCTACCGGAGACAACATTGAGCACAGCCGATCAACGCGAAAGCGAGGAATAGCAAGGGTTCCCGGTCTCGCCAGTTCCCAACGTTTCGCACCGATTCTGGCTGTCTGCCGGACAACAGACGGACAAGAACCGTTGGTCGCGTTCGCCGGTAGGTCGCTCCTGGGGGAGGGTTCGAGGCGGTTCGGTGGGGCGGGATTGCGCGTTCATTGCCCAAGGTGGGAACCGGTCGTGGGCGTCTCGGCCACGCGGGGAGGCCGCTGACGAACCCGGACGGATTCACTCTCCTCCCTGGCTTTGGGCCTGTTTGTGTTGAGCCGGCGTCTCGAGTCGCGCCCTCTCTTGACCTGAACCCGGACGGCTTCACCTGGAGCTCGAGGTCTGATGGGATTAGGCCGGTGACCGCGGAGTTCGGACGTGAACGTGTCGTGGACCACGTAGAAATCCCGCGACTCGAACCTAGGACCGGACACATAGGAGACGAGGCATATCCGAGCACGCGACACAACAACCCAGTGACTGATCTTCCAACACAGGCGGTCCGAGCGCCATACGTCACCCGAACAAGGAGGGGAGTACATGATGCGTGAACGATTCCGGCCCGGAAGGGGGCATGCCGGGGGAATCCGTGGATACGGTGCGGCTGCGGCTCTCGCCGCGTTGGTTCTGGTGACGGTGGCCATGCCACCAGCGCTAGCTACGAACACCTCTTGGCCTGAGTACGGACAGAGCACCGTTTGTGGGGACCTCAACGCCTCAACGTACGACTTCCACGGTTCTGAGTGGACCTCGACTCTTGAGGCCGAGTTCGTAGATGGTTTCGAGGCGTGGAGATACGACGTTGAGAAGTGGTCCGGCGGGTATCTGCTATCGACGAGTGGACAGCTCTGGCATGCCCGTTGGGAAGATCTCGGCGACGACACCTCGATGGCTCAGACCGTGTGCCTGCCGTGGGCTCACAACATAGAGTTCAACACATGGAAGCTCGCCGACTATCAGTCAACACCTACGAGGCTCGCGTCCGTCTCGGCCCATGAATGGGGGCACGCGTTCGGCCTCGGTCACGTTGGCTACTACGACGCCGCATACCCATCGGCTGACCCGCCGACGATGTCCACCTGCACGAGCAGTCTGGGAAGACTGGTGCTGTCCAACGACGATGAGGCCGCGATCACCGCACAGAATGAAGCGGTATCGGGGATGAAGACGATGACTGCCAACGCCTCGTTTGAGGAGAACGAGTCATCACATCTCGAGTACTGGCGCACCCAGAACGTTGCTTCCTTCTACGCGTCAACGAGCGGCGGAGGCGTAGACGGCTCGCCATGGTGGGCGGGCTTCAAGGGCAATGGGGCGTCGAACGCAGCTGTGTTCGCGGACACCTTCATCACCGCACACGATGGAGGAGTCTTCTGGGCCCGAGCAAACTACAAGAAGCACGCCTCTACCGACCGCGGCAACATCGTTATCACGGCGAAGTACTACCTGTACGAGCACAGCGGTACCAGCTGCGGGAAGCTGCCGTCGACGACCCCGGTCTCCGGCTGGTATTCGAAGTCGTTGACCAGATATCCATCCTCAAGCTGGTCGTACAGCACGGTGCAGTTCACTGGGGCTATCGGAGCCCAGCTGCACCGAGTCGTCTTTGGAAGGGTCGTCGTCTACAACCACATGGAGAAGTCGATCGATGGAAGCTGGTACCCGCAGTACGTGCGGATCGATCGAACCCGGGTTATGTGGGACGAGTGACATGGGACGACAAGGAGGAAGCACTATGACAAGGAAGCGCCGGCAGGCAATCGGGGCCTCCCTCGTTGCCATCCTCGTGCTCGGGGTCGCCACCGTAGCGTACATCACCTCAACATTCCGAGTTGAGGATGAGGCTCCAATCAGTCTCGCGGACATGGCTGTCCACGCGGTTGTGGCCGTCGAGCTCAAGGGGGAACCCGAGGCCGATGCGAAGTTCAGTGCCGCTCAACGTTGGGACGCGGTCGTTGACGAGGTTCTATGGGAGCGGGGAGATTTCACGGTCGTAGGAGGAGAGAAGGCCCATTTCGATGTTCCGCAAGCAGGGGCGACCTTGCAGCTATCGATCCCGTCGTATCTGTCGGTCGAACCCGGACCAGGATATGTGTTCGTCGTCTCCCGGGCGTACTTCGCCGATCCGACGCTTCAGGCGGAATGGCCGTGGCAAGTCCGATACGGGCTCGATGTCACCGAAGAAAACGAGCCAATCAAGGGCACACCGGGCAACCTTGCCAGCGAGATTGATTCGATCGTTCGAGGTGACGAGACACGTGTGGAAGCGGTAGTCGCGTACGCCGCCGAGTGGTCGGCTCAACTCGATGCTCGGGCCGAGGGCAAGCCCGTGCCAGAGTCCAATCGAGTTTCACAGCTGGCACTCGACGATGCGGCCGCCATAGAGCAGGCATTCACCGAGTGGTACATCGGGCTCGAAGACTCCTCGCGACAGCTACCTCAGTCCCTTGAGGAGATCCCTGCACAGGCACGTGCTGCCCTTGGAGCAGACAAGTGGGAACCGTGGGTCATCGTGGTGAGATACGACGACGGCGTGTCTGAGGAGATGCGGTTCGTCGGTGTCCAGTTCGCAGGCTACGGCCTGTTGGGCCCGTACGAGATGGTCAAGGGAGAACCCGTCACACAGATCCACGGAGTTGGACCAACCGACATTGGCGGAGAGTTCCTGTGGTGGCCGGAGGGTACTCCTCAGGAGCTCATCTACAAGCCGGAGGCCCTGAATGCGGACGAGTCAAGTCAACTTGTTGTGTCGAGGCGACTGACGCTCTCCAGCGCAGACAAGGGGAGCGTTCCACTGATCGGCGCTGGGAAATGGCTCGTGGATCTCCGCGCAGGCAATGCACTCGCACAGCCGCTAACGGATGACGAATACCGGAAGATCTTCGAGGAACTGGCACCACCAGAAGGTGACCCACCTCGTTCAGAACTCGAGGGAGAATCCCAAGTAACGCAACAGCCCTAGACACGCCTCAAACCGGGAAGCCGTAGCCGTCCCAACTTGGTCCCCTCCGTCAGCCCGGAGGGGACCAAGTTCGCTCCAGCTCTTCTTCTCGACACCGCTCAATGAGAAGACGTGCTCGGTCGGGGAGTGCCAGACACTCCGTGTTCCTGACACTCCCGACGGTCGGACAAACGTCGGAGATCTGCTCGCGCAGGTCACCGCGCTCCCGGAGATTGACCACTTCGCTGGCGCCTCGAGCAGGTTCGGATTCGAGCGGGACAGTCGGTCCGAATCTCATACCGCGCGGCGGTTGGACGCCACTCTGTGCTGTTGCCTCCCAGTGGGGAGCCGACAGGGTGGGCATCGCCCAGAATCCTCAGCTTCCCGGGCGAGATCCGTCGCTAGCCACCGCCGGATCATCTTCCGGTCGGACTCTGGCGATGCGGCGCTGTGCGCTCACACGCAAACCCCACAAGAACCCCACACGCCATCGAGAAACGACGCGAAATGACGAACAACCTTGAGCAGCGACACTGTTGCTACACAGGGCTTTCTCGCGAAACGCTAGGTCGGTGAATCGCCCAGGAACTGGTCTCCGTCAAACCCAGGGCGCTCCACTTCCTGAGCGTTGTTCGATGCCCGCCTCCGGAGCGTGCAGCGCCGAGTGTCCTGGTGTTCGGTCCTCCCTTCTCGCACCAGATCTCCGCCCCTCAGTCGCGGTCGGGGAAGGAGGCGGCTACCTGAGCAACGGGGCGTTCAGGTTCATCGGCGGTTGTGGAGATCTGAGGTGGTACAACCCGATTGCCACACGGTTGTGCTGCCCCAGTCGGCTCGTTGGCGACTCTCTACATGGCCGCGACGGAGCGGTCCTCGATCGGACCGGAGTGTCCAATCCGGGCGTGCCATTTCGGGCTCATGATCAGTGGGTGGGACAACGACGTATCCTCCATCTGGATCTTCTAGACGCAGCCCAAGCCAGGCCAGCCGTTGGCAGGGAGACTGAGGTGACAGGTAGGTGGAGTGATCGACGTCGTTTCGAGGCGATGTATCACTCCACCTACCCTCACATCGCTGCGTACTGTCGCCGCCGCTTGCCCATCGACGATGTCGATGACACGGTTGCCGAGATCTACACGATCGCATGGAACAAGCGTGACCAGTTCCTCGCAGCCGATTCGCCGCTGGCCTGGCTCCACAGTGTCGGATACCGGGTCGTGTCAGCGCGCTACCGCAGCACCAAGCGGGACAGATCTCTTCGCGAGAAACTCAGCCACGAATCGCGGCGCCAACCCGACACGCCTGAGGCAAGGGCGGTGCTCGACGATGAGGTCGAGCGGGCACTCGCGCTCCTATACGAACTCGCGCCGAGAGACCAGGAGCTGATCCGTCTCCTCGCCTTCGAGGAACGCAGCTACGACGAGATCGCAGCAATCACCGGCCTGCCGCGCTCGACCGTCCGTTCATCGCTCTTCCGAATTCGCAAGCGCGTCAGGCCGTTCCAAGACCGAAATAGCCGGAGTGACCCGTGACTGTGGTATTGAAGCGAACACTCGAGCGCGACTCGCTGCCGGTTTCTGACACAGACAAAGCAGAGACCCGATCGCCTCAAGGCATCTGCGAGTCTCTAGAGGGACGGAGGAGGTGAGCGGTGGCTAGCCAGAACGACTGGGACAACTGGATCGAACTCCTGCGCGCTCATAATCCCGCCGATCCCCGCGAGATCGATCCCTACTCCGATACCGCTTACGAGATCCTTGAGAGAGCCACCGGGGGTAAGATCCGCCAAAGATCGCCAAGGCGACTCCTCGTGATGGCTGCCGCCATCGCGGCCCTCCTGACTGCCGTGGCTGCCGCCGCGATCCTCCTCACGCGAGACATCACGAACCTCACCGTTGTCTGCTATCAAGCCGTAGATCTGTCGAGCGACCGAGCCGCCGTCGGGAGCACCGGGCTGCCAGCTGCAGAGGACTGCGAGGAGGTCTGGAGAGACGGAACCCTCAGCATCGAAGGCCAAACACCCGGCCATGTCCCACCTCTGATAGCGTGCGTCAACGACCGAGGCGTCCTCGCGGTCTTCCCAACCGACGACCCGCAGACCTGCGAACAGCTCGAACTTGCATCACCGGACCCGAGCCAGCCGCGAAACGAACTCGAAGCCATCGCCAACGTCGAACAAGACCTCGCGATCTACTTGACATCGCAGAGCTGCCAGCCCCTCGACGAAGCAGAGCACGTCTTTCGCGACACCCTCGACGAACACGGACTCACAGACTGGACCGTACACCGCCAACCCGACCACCCCGACAGGCCATGCGCCAGCGTCGACTACGACATCGAGAACAAGACACTCCACCTCGTACCCAACATCGACCCGAACAGCTAGATGGCACGAAACGACGGCAGCATGAATCCAGCCGGCAGCCTCCACCAACCCCACGGCACTCCGTAGCCACCTGCGAACCCGGGGCGGTCCAGAACAGCGGTGCTACGGAGGGGCAGGAACTGACGATTCCGGTGTGCGACTGCTCAACGCGGCTATCAGCGTCGATGGAACACCTCGATGGTTGCTGAGCGGGTAGTGCAATGTCGATCCCCAAGAATCCACCAGGAGCAGCGCGACTCGAAGCCGGAAACAGACACATCAGTCCCAGACCGCCCTTTGCGCACACGCCAGCGTTGGGAAGGGAGCACCGGTATGGCTCGCCAAGAGTCCCTTGTTGTCCACGTATTCGAGGTTATGACTCGGATGCTGGCCAGGGGTCGATCATGACGCGAGAAGCGGGGGACTGTCCGATTCTCGGTGTAGCTGCTGTTGGCATCTCTATCGGTCGGTGGGGAGGATGCGGCGGTCGAACGTGATGGCGAACGCGTTGAGTGCTGCTTTCGGTCGGTTCATCCAGCGTTTCGGTCCACGCCCGGTCGGGTCAGACCACGGCTCGACGAGGTAGAGGCATTTCAGAGCGGCCTGTTCGGTCGGGAAATGCCCCCTGGCCCTCGTTGCTCTGCGCATCCTGGCGTGGAGCGATTCGACGGCGTTCGTCGAGTAGATCACCTTGCGGATCTCGGCCGGGTAGTCCAGGAACGGAGCAAACTCGACCCAGGAGTTCTCCCAGAGTCGGATGATCGCGGGATACTTGTCGCCCCACACTTCTGCGAACTCTGCGAAGCGTTCCTTCGCGTCGTGTTCACTGATCGCGGTGTAGACGGGTCGTAGATCCCGCGCCATCTTGTCCCAGTCGGCCTTCGACGCGAACCAGAAGCGTGTTGCCGATTCAGGTGCAGCACACAGGTCTGGACGATCGCCAGCGGCCACGTGTTGCCGGTCGCTTCGGGGAGACCTTTCAGGCCGTCGCACACGACGATGCAGACGTCTTCGGTGCCACGGTTCTCGGGTCTCGGTCAGCACCTGGAGCCAGGACTTCGCACCCTCCCCGCCGGAGCCGGCCCACAAGCCGAGAATGTCCCGCTCGCCGTCCACGGTGACGCCAATGGCTGCATAGACCGGCCGGTTGGTGACTTGCCCGACATAGGGGTCTTGACGACCATGGCGTCGATGAACACGACCGGGTAGACCCGGTCCAGAGGACGGTTCTGCCAGTCCGTCATCTCTTCGAGGATACGATCGGTGATCCGACTGATCGTGACCCTGGATACGTCGGCGCCGCAGGTCCTCAGACATATGCGCCGCGACCTCACCGATCGTCGGTCCCTTCGCCGCCAGTGAGATCACCATCTCGTCGACACCGGTCAACCTGCGTTGGTGTTTGTTGACCAGCTGCGGCTCAAACGAGCCTTCCCGATCACGGGGCACTTCGATGGCGACCGGCCCCACATCGGTGAGCACCTTCTTGGGCCGAGTCCCGTTCCGTGAGTTCCCGGAATTGTGGCCACCCGGGTCGTGCTTGTCGTAGCCGAGATGCTCCGACATCTCCGCCTCGCGACCCGCCTCCAACACGTCCTTCGTCAGCCCGGCTAGCAGACCGTCAGGACCGACAAGGCCGACCCCCTCATCACGGGCACGCTCCACGAGCTCCTCAGCGAACTGCTTGTCCTCCGGCGACCTCGTCGCCGGCTTCGTAGTTTCGGTCACTGCCTGCCCTTTCCACTGACCCAAACGCCGGGCCAGCATCTCAGACCAACAGCCAGCTACACCGTCTTTCTGACACTCCCTCGCCTGACGTCGGCGACACTCACGATCACTGTCGTAGCCGCCGCTGGTGTTGTGGGTCCGGCGGGGTTGGACCGGCTTCGGCAGCGGACGACCCAGTCCTTGTGCCTTCCGCGGTGGCAGGCGAGCACATCGAGTGTCTCTATCCGGATGGTGAGAACCACCGCTTGTTGTTGGGGTGCATCGGCATTGCGAAGGGCAGCACTAGGTGTACTCGGCCATCAGGTTGGTGTCACTCGGCTGATTGGCGGACGACGTCCGAGGGAGGAGTGTCTCCGTCGGTGGTTGTAGTACTCAAGCCATGATGGCAGAGCGTCAGAGCGTTCGTCGTTGCTGAAGAAGACCTGCTTGTAGGCCCATTCGACCTGGAGGGTCCGGTTGAATCGTTCGACCTTGCCGTTCTGCCAGGGACAGTGCGGCCGGATCGTGATGTGGCGGGCCCCCAGAGCGTCGAGGGCGTCGGTGAAGGCCCGGCTCTTCGTGTAGGACCAGTGGTTGTCGGTCATCACCGCGTCGATCTGGTTGATGCCGACCGATGCGAGGAACGCGGCAGCCCTGGTCAGGAACCCGGCCGCTGTTTCGCCTTGCTCATCGTTGTGGATCTCTGAGTAGGCAAGCCGGGTGTGGTCATCGACGGCGGAGTGAATGTAGTCGTAACCGATCCTGGCCTTCTTCTTTGCCCAACTCGAGCCCATCTCGCGTCCCCGCGCCCGCCAGCCGCCACCGTCGGGGATCCTGCCGATCTTCTTGACATCGATGTGGATCAGCTCTCCCGGCGTGTCTCTCTCATACCGGGTCGTCGTTTGTTTCGAGGCACGGATCACCTCACCAGTCAGCGGATCACACTGGGCGAGATAGGGCACCTGATAGCGGCGCAGGATCCGGCTGATCGTCCTCGCCGGCACCCCGAGCTCATCTGAGAGCCGGTCCGGACCCACCCGCAAGACCCGTCGCGTCTCAACCACCATGCGTTCGATATCGCTGGGGGTCCGGGTCGGGGTACGGTGCGGCCGCGACGACCGATCCTCAAGCCCCGCATCGCCTTGTTCGTCCCATCGGGCGACCCAGCGATGCGCACACTGGCGCGAAACCCCCATTGCTTTGGCCACATGCGCAACTGGCATCCCCTCAACACGGACCCTGCGAACCAACAAACGACGCCCATGAACCGTGAGACGAGCATTACGGTGACCCATGAAGACCTCCAGTGGGTGTTGACGGCAATCACCACTCCACTCGGAGGTCTTCAACTAATCAAGAACCGTCACCAACGTCCTGGCCGGGGTACAGGGGTACGAGTTGTGGAATCCAGCCGCATCTGAGCAGGTCGCGACAGGAATCGCGCGACTCCCTACCGGAAACGGACACAGGAATACCGAGACCCGAGAGGGAGGTGTATGCAACGTCGCCGGGCTGAACACGCGAGCGTCGAGCTTCCGACAGATCTGAAAGAGTGGGCTCCGACCGTTGTTGTCTTTGATCCTTCCAGTGTTCTCGCCGATGCATGGAGTCGTGCCCTCACCGGTGCTGGGCTTGAAGCAACAACGCGTCAGCCATTGGGCGAGAGAGCTGATGTTGCTGTTGTGGGACTCGCGGATCCAGACGCGATGGAGGTCGCTCTTAGGAAGCTGGACGCGGCCGCTTCCCAGAAGCACGTCTTCATGGTTGAGTCCGTGCTTCGTCCCGGTAGTCACGTGTTGGTGAAGGCGGGGGCGAGCGCCTTGCTCGATCGGGCGAGTTCTCCGCACAGGTTGATCGCTGCAGTTCGTGCCGTTTCTGCCGGCGATGTTGTCCTTCCGCCCTGGCTCGCCCCGGTGTTCATGGACCTCTTGCCGTCTAGAGCAGAGGCAGCGTTCAATCCAGAGGATCTTGCGATCCTGGCGATGCTCTCGACAGGTGAAGACGTTTCATCCATCGCGGAACGCATCGGCTATGGGCGAACAACACTTCACAGACACCTGAGAAACGACCTGTACAGACGGCTGGATGTTCGCGACCGAGACCAAGCCGTAGCACGAGCCGCAGCATGGGGGTTGATCGACTCGTCATTTGAGGCTGTGCAGAGGAACGGTCATGAGAAGCAGCTGCCCTGGATCCGGCACACATGACAGCAAAGGAATACACGTGGCACGCATCGAACAAGGCATCGTGACGGAACAGACATCCGCCGCAACGGAAAGGACAGTCTTCGGAGGGTGCCTGGACACAGCAACGCAAGAGAAAGGGGACGAGCGTGCTGAGTTCCGTATCGATGCGAAGCAGCGTCGCGATACTGGTCCTGGTGTTGTCCACGATGGCCGTGTTCCTTGCGACGGACAGGTCGACGGCTGGCGCCTACGGCGTTACGACCGAGACTGGCTGGATCAACAACTGCTACTGGGAGAACCTCCTGCAGGAAGGTCCGCAGCGTCCGAAAGCGGGGAGCTACGAACTGAACACAGGGTGTTCGACCGTGAAGGTCAACCTCAAGTTCGGTCTCTACGGCTCATGCAGCAGCTACTTGTACACAGGCTGGTACTCCGACAGTTCAGCTATCTACGTGCTTGGGGCACTTGGCTCCGAGGACTGCCTCGGTCTGCACCAGATGACGTCAACAAGCCCAGTCGGTACTGCGGGGAATCTGACCTACCCGTCGTAGCGGAGCGATCCCTGTCCAGTCGCTTTCGCGGTTGGACAGGGATCATCGCAGCAACCTGCCTTGCGCTTACATTGGCAGCATGCTCCAGGATGACCGCACCCGCAACAGAGTCGGGAAGCGGGACACCTTCGGCTGGAAACATCACTCGCGACGTACCGCCGCCGGAGTATCTGCAGGTCGGCCTGGGCCGACTCTCTGAGTTCCAGGCAGAGATCCTCGCCGACAACGCCATCACCCATGAGGAGTACGAATCTGCGTACTTGGAATACGCCGAATGTGCCGAGGCGGCTGGGGCACCGGTCCAGAAAGGCCCTTGGTGGGATCCGGAGCAGCGCGACTTCCACGTCTGGGTGATCATTGCTGCAGAGGAAGACCCCGGCATACAAGGCAGAGTGGATTCCTGCTGGAGCCATTCGATCGGGCCGCTACAGGATTGGTGGATATGGCAGCAGGAAGGGCGGCCGACTGACGCGGAGCTCGTGGAACAGGACAGGATCTTCATGGAACGGCTCGTGGGCTGCCTACAGCAACGAGGCATCGACATCCCCGATGATCCTTCGCCGCAAGATCTCGAAACCGCCTACGGAGTCAGCAGATCGCAGTACCACGAGTGTTTGAACGATGCTGGTTCGTAGAAGACGGCGGAGGGAGTAGCAGATGTGGCGCGTGATTGGCACACTCACGACTCTGGTCGTGCTGCCGCTTGTGATTGTTGTTGCTTCGGTACGCAGCATCGACACACTCCCGTCCGTGATCGCCGACCCTGTGCCGGTCCTTGTCAACCCGACACCTGCCACCTTCGATGATGAAGCCCCGGCTGTGATTCACCTGGCCTGGGGCGACCCGGCAACGCTCGTGGCGCCGCCGTGGACCGGGATGGTGACGAGTGTTGCCGGCGTTTCCACATTGCGGACGGGCAGCGAAGTTGCCGTGGTGGATGCGGTAGTTCGGATTGCTGCACACACGGAGGCGCCGTTTCATCGATCATTGAAGCGTGGCCACAAGGGCTCGGACGTTGCAGAGCTCCAGACTCTGCTCAGTTCCTTGGGCTTCGTGGCTGACGACGATGTTGGCGTCTTCGGCCGCCGCACAGAAGCAGCGGTGAGGGAGCTCTCGACAGTGCTTGGGTTCGAACGGTCGACGCGTGTCTTCGATCCGGCGTGGGTTGTGTGGCTTCCCCAGGAACCGTTCCCAGTTGCCGACTTCACGTTGACCGTGGGAACTCCAGCGCCGTTCGCCGGTGCTGTAGTGGCCGAATCGCCATCGGTATTGCTTGGCGCGTCTGTTGAGCGCGTGACTTCAGAGGGAACGGGAGAACAGCTCACGAGCGGAACCTGGGTATTCAGGTCCGATACCGTGGAGATGACGTTCAAAGCGGGATCTTCGCTTCCTGACGATGTGATCAAACACTTGGGTACGACCTTTGACTCTGAGACGACTCACGTGACTGGTCAGGTAGTCCGTACCGAACCGCTGGAAGTCGTTGTTGTTCCGCTGTCTGCCGTCGTGACAGATACCGACGGTCACACATGTGTGCTGGTGTCCTCGGGGAACGGGTTTGCGTCGACTCTGATCACACCATTGCCGTCAGGGCCAGGGACAGCGGCGGTGACCGAGTCGTTGGGTTCCAGTGATCGTGTCTTGGCCAACCCGTTCGAGATGTTCGGATCGCCGGCATGCGTCTAGCAATACGCGAAGTCCACCACACGTATGGGGGTGGCGCGCCAGTCCTCAATGGAGCGAATCTCGCCATCGACGACTCCGAGGCTGTCGCTATTCTCGGCCCATCCGGCTCCGGGAAGACAACTCTGCTGACTGTGATCGGACTCATTCAGCGTCTGTCGCGCGGAACGATCGAGATCGATGACAGGGAAGTGTCCGAGCACGGATCCGCACGGCGGAGAGTTCGGGACAGTGTGTTCTCTTGGATATTCCAGTCTGCGAACGTGTTGGGTCGTCGCACAGTGTTCGACAATGTCGCGATGGGTCCGTTGAGCCGAGGGCGGAACAGTCGCGATGCCTCCGACGACGTTGCGGCCGCTCTCGAGAGGGTGGGGCTCGGCGGGTTTGAGGATCGGCGCGTCTACACGCTATCTGGTGGAGAGGTGCAACGGGTCGCTATCGCCCGCGCCTTTGCCCGCTCCACACCGGTGATTCTCGCCGATGAACCGACTGGCCAGCTGGATGCGGCCACTTCGGGAATGGTGGCAGACGCATTGCTGACGCGTCGTAGCCGTGGGGTGAGCATCCTTGTTGCTACGCATGACGCTGCCCTTGCGCGCCGATGTGACCGGGCCGTTCATCTGCTTGACGGGCGCCTTGTGGAGGCACACTCGAATCATGAGTCCGCGTAGCACTCGTTGGCGTGTCCGGGAGGTGTTGGGCGAAGCACTGCGGAACTGGGGCGCTGTTCCACTGAAGACGATCTCTGCGGTGACGATAGTTGCGGCTCTTGTTGCCGGGCTTGTGTTGGTTGAATTGCGAGTCGCCATGTCGGCAACGTCGGCGGTTGAGGAGTATGTGGCTGCGGGGGGTCATGTGGTTGTTGTCGACGGGCGCGACGGCGTGTTGATTCCTGCAAAGCAGTGTGAAGAGCTGAACGCGGAGCAGTTCACCAAAGCAGCTGGGACGGTTGTGGAAGAAGGAGTCGTGGAAGTCGTCTCGTCACCCGGTCATCCAGTTCGTCTCGTAGCGACGTCATCTGCCCTTCCGAGCATCCTCGATCCATCGCTTCCTGTCATCCACGCTGCTGGGGCCTTCGCGGGAACCAGTGCTGCTAGCCGGTTCGCACTATCCGATGGGTCGGTTGTTGGGTTGGAAGGGCTCGGTTCCGTTCGGATGCTCGGCGCCTTGGATGCCTCTGATCGTGCTCCGGAATACAGCGCTGCCCTGCTGTCTCCGTCGTTGTTTGGAAGTGCGCAGCGGTGTTTCGTCGAGATGGAGCCGTTCGTGGGTGAGGCTGGTCGCGAGATCGTAGCTGCCGCGTACGGTGGGCATGACGATGTGCGCATTGGGGCGCTTGCTCCGAACGGCAGGTTCGGAGACGATCCCGAGCAAATCGTGTTGAGCCGGTCGACGAAGCTGTTGTGGCCGATTCTCGCATCGATGCTTGCAGTGGTTGCCAGCGCGGATGCGTGGTTTCGTAGGTCCAGCGTGGCGCTCTATCGCGCCTATGGAATGGGTCGCACAGATGTGATTCTCATGCTGGGTGCTGAGTGGATGGCGACTGCGTTGCCGGCCTTCTCTATTGGAGTGGCAGTCGCGCTTGCTGTCCAACTTCAGAGCGGTGGCGGGTTGACGATCGAGACACTGGCGTTCGGTCTTCGCTCTGCGACTGCCGTGTGCGCAGGGTCGATCGCGGTGTTTGTGGCTCTCGAGTTCGGGGCGTTGACTCGTCGCCCGATCGCAATCCTCCTGAAGGACCAGTGACGTGGCCTTGACCGAAGAATCGGCTTCGATTCCGCGTGGCCAACCCTGGCGTGAAAGTTGCTTCGGCTATCCGCCTTGCATGAAGTTGCGACGGAGTCGATGCTCGGTGATTGTCTCCATCATTCGGTCTTCATGCTCCTGCCACGCGTTCATGCGGCGCGACGCAAGGAGTCGCCAAGCAATGAAGGAAAGCATGGCTACAAAGACAATCGCGCCGATGATGAAGGGGATCACTGTGTACTCCTTCGGATAGGTGGCGTCAGCCGGTTCGATCTTCTGTTCCGTATTGGGGGGTGTAACAGACTCTGTGTAAACGGCGTGGTGGTGGTCATGTGATGTGTTGGTCGATTCGGTCGCCGTAGTGCATGCTAAGTGTGTTCAAGATGGCGGTCCATCCGTATTTGCGTCCGATGAGGTCGGCTCGGTTCTTGGTTCTTGCGGTAGCGACGAGGTAGAGGACCTTCATCGCGGCTTGTTCGGTCGGGAAGTGGCCTCGATGCCGCACTGCCCGCCGGAACCGCGCGTTGAGTGATTCGATGGCGTTGGTGGCGTAGACGATCCTGCGGAGCTCGGGTGGGAACGCGAGGAATGGCGTGAACTCGTCCCATGCGTCCTGCCAGGATCTGATCATCGCCGGGTATTGGGCTCCCCATTGATCGGCGAGCTCTTGGAGCCGGTCTTCGGCCGCAGGGACGGTGGGGGCGGTGTAGGTCTTGCGCAGTTGGTGGGCGATCTTCTTCCAGTCCCGCCGTGCCGAGTAGCGCATCGAGTTACGTACCAGGTGCACGACACAGGTCTGGACGTCAGCGTCGGGCCAGGTGACCCTGATGGCGTCGGGGAGGCCTTTGAGGCCGTCACAGCACACCACCAGGGTGTCTTGGATGCCGCGGTTGCGCAGCTCCCCCAACATGGTCGCCCACTGTTTGGCGCCCTCCCCACCGGTAGGTCCTAGCCACAAGCCCAACACGTCGCGTTCGCCGTCCAGATTAACGCCTATGGCCACATATACGGGCCGATTCGCCACCTGCGAGTCGTGCACTTCGATGACGATCGCGTCGATCAACAACACCGGGTAATTCGGATCCAACGGCCGGTTCTGCCACGCGTTCATGTCATCGACGATCGTGTCAGTGATTCGAGAGATCGCCTCGCGCGAGATGTCGGTGTCGTAGATCTCTTCGAGATGCGCCTGAATGTCACCCGTCGTCAGGCCCTTCGCGTACAGCGAGATCACATTCCCGGTCAGCCCGTCGAGGCGGCGTTGGTGCTTCGGCACCGTCTGAGGCTCGAACGTCCCCGCCCGGTCCCGGGGCACCAACAGATCGACCTTCCCCACCTCAGTGGTCACCGTCTTGGGTGAATAGCCGTTCCGAGAGTTCCCAGAACCCCGACCCTCGATCGCATACCGGTCATAGCCCAGATGATCCGCCATCTCGACCCCAAGACCGGTCTGGAGCACCTGCCGGACCAGACCCGTCAACAAACTGAATCGCCCCGGGTTTCATAGAGGCTGTGGGGTGCCTTGGGTTTTGTGGAGGCGGGTGACTGGATTCATGCCGCCGTTGTTTCCTGTCGCCGAGCTTCGAACTCGACGGGTGTCATCATGCCGAGCGATGAGTGTCGGCGTTGTCGATTGTGCCAGATCTCGAGGTACTCGAAGATCGCATTCGCGAGCTCAACCCGGGTCTTCCACCGACGCGTGTCGAGGAGCTCGACCTGCATGCGACTCCAGAACGACTCGATGACAGCGTTATCGAAGCAGTCACCCATCGAACCCATCGATGGAAGCAGCCCTGAGTCGACGGCCCGCTGGGTGAACGCCCACGATGTGTATTGCGTGCCGTGATCGGAGTGGATGATGGTCTCACCGTCGACGGGTTGACGATTGTCGATCGCCATCCCCAGCGCTGAGGTGACCAGGGTCGCAGCTGGCCGAGAGTCGATCGACCAACCCACGACACGTCTCGAGAAGGCGTCGAGCACGACGGCGCAGTAGACCTTGCCCTCCCTGGTGGGATGCTCCGTGATGTCGGTGACCCAGAGCCGGTCTGGCTCCGAGCGGGCGAAGTCTCGGTCGACGAGATCGGACGCGGTCGGCATGTTCGGGACCTTGCGATATCTGGGACGCCCAGACAGGCCCTGCAATCCGGCACGACGCATCAACATCGCCACCGCCTCGTGACCGACCTTGACGCCATGGCCGAGCGTCAACTCGGCATGGACCCTCCGCGCCCCATAGGCGGTCTTCGAGTTGCCGTGGATCTTCGCGATGAGTTCGGTGAGCCACACGTGACGCACCGCCCTGGCCGACAGTGGCCGATCCAGCCATGAGTAGTAGCCCGACACTGACACCCCCAACACCCGACAGGCCTTCTCGACCGGGAGACCATCGGTGGCCATCACCCGGATCGCCCCGAACCGCCTTTTGGGGACGTCTCATCCTTCAACAACTCTGTTGCGCGGCGGTGGATCGCCACCTCCGTCTCCAACTCACGGATCCGTCGCCTCGCTGCTGCGAGCTCCGCCTTCTCTGCCGAGGTCAACCCGAGTTCGACGCCGGCATCGATCCGCGCCTGTCTCCGCCATGTGTAGATCGACTGCTCACTGACCCCCAGATCAGCAGCCACCTCCGCGACCTTGCGGCCGCCCTCAACCAGCTCCACCACCCGGCGTCTGAACTCCGGTGGATATCCCCTGCGTGCCATCGGTCCTCCTCACAGACCATGACAGCAGAATCCAACAATCCCCCTCCACAAAACCCAGGGAAGACCAGCGTCGAATCTGCGCGACTTCTGGACCGAATCTGACACATGACTGTTGAGGGACACGCCTTGAGGTGGCTTGGACCGGACTCGGCAGGGGCTCAGCAAGAGCGAAGACATGAAGGAGGACTGGATGGCGGCTTCCACGGTGGAGTACGGACCCATTGGTGAGGACCTTGTGTTCATGCCGAGGGGCAATGGTTGGCGGAGCGATGGATTGCACCGCCTGGTGGATGAGCGTGACGCGGGTCGGAGGCTCACGGTGTCTCGGATCCTGCTGGAAACGCTTGATCTAGACGGTGTGTCCTCGGAATCGATCGGGGACATCGAGGTGTTGGTTGACGGTGTTGGCGCGGATGGGCTGCGGGCGGTCGCTCTTGTGGACACGACGTGGGGACTCAACATCGAATCGCGTGGTGTGGAGCGGGGCAACTTGCTTGATGTGATCAGGTCAATCCCCGTTGTTGGCCTTAGGCCAGCGTTCGATTCGGGAGCGGGACAGCCGATACGGAGCACGGTGCCAGCCGCCGAACTCGCCACTTGGCTCGAGTCGAGTCTTCCGATTGAGTTCTCTGAGGGATCAGATCTGATGCCAGTGGAGGAGCCAAGCCGTGGTCATCAGGATGTCGTTCTCGTGGCTGGGCGTCTGGCACGGGACGGCCGTGCTCTGGCGATTCTCGACGCTCGTGTGAATCCGCTTTCGAGCTTGGCGATGATCGTGCCGGCGGGCCGGTTGCGCGACTACCGAGGTGTTCCCCTGGTGTCGAGTTGGGAGGGCGAGTCTTCCCGGGCAGACGTCATGTGGGTGCAACGGGATCGGTTCTGGCATCTGATGAGTGCCGGCGATATCGAAGGTCTCCTTGGGCTTGCCGCTCGCATCTGCGATCGAGTTGCCGCCCTTCCCTCGAGCGAATGAGAGGTGCACGTTCATGAGCGAACTCGAGACAACTCCGATTGCCAAGCCGATTCGACGGAGATCGTTTCTCAAGTGGCTCGGTGTGATCATCGGAGGAGTGGGGATTGGGGCTTGGCGGGTTCCGGCCGCGATGGCCGCCTGCACGGTCTTCGACGGTGCAGTCTGCTACACCCAGTACAACCACACCTGCGGCAACTACTGCGGCTCGGGCCTGTTCCCCGACGACAAGTGGACGAAGTACATCAACGACGACGATGAGCCCCATGATTGTGGGTGCATGTATGTGGGATGTCTCGGCAAGTACCGGTGCAACTACTCGTCCTCCTCATATTGGTGGATGAGACAGATCGGCTACTCCTACTGCTGCGACGTGTGCTCATGACTGGATCGTCAACCAACATCGGTCGCTCGGTTCAGTGGCTCCGCGAGTGCCACGATCCGGGACACCAGCCATGACGGTCGCCGCGACGGCAATATCGCTAGCTCTGGGCTTGGTGTTCGGAGCAGCCGTCTACGCCCACCTCACAGACCCCGTTCGTGTCGGGGCGGTGGCAGGCGACCTGGGTCTACCGCGCATTGTGGCTTGGGTGGCCGCTGGTCTCGAGGCAGTCCTTGTTGTCCTTCTCGTTGCGAGTCCTCGACTCGGAGGGTTGGCGACCGTGGCATATCTCGCAGCGCTCATGGTGGTGTTCGGTGTGGCGCGGCTCTCTGGCCGGGAGATCGTCGACTGTGGCTGCTTCAAGTCAAAGCACCCCGTTTCCGCGCGCTGGTACGCCCGCAATCTGCTGCTTGCTGCCCTAGCCCTGACGGTCGGGTTCAGGGCTCTGGAGGGGCTTGGATCGCGTGGTCTATTGGCGGCACTTGTCGTCGGGGCTGCTGCGACGGGGCTCGTTGTTGTGAGAAGCGTTCGACTCGAGATCGAGCGCACTGCGACGAGGTCGTCGGTGGCGATCGACCGGGACGACTGTCGCGCTGGCCACGCCAGCAGGTAGGGGTGTCGGTGTCTGCGGAGTCTCAGATCGGAGTCCGATCAGTTGAGGAAGCGCGTGTGTCGCCAGGTCCGCAACCTCGAGCCCAGTCGTCGCCTCCCCGAGGGAGAGTGCACCGAGTGCGCGGTCAAGCCTGTGTGGCTCCCAGGATCACTCTGGTTCATCGTCAACCACAGCAGGTCCGTCTTGAGGTCGCACTGCGCTCTGGCCGTACGCGTAGGCGGGCCAGTTGGGTCGAGTGCTGCCTAGCGTTCGCGAATCGAGAGGGACAGGAGGCGTTGGTCAATGCCTGACCATATCGACGAATCGCTACTCGCATCACCGCTCGGGGAAGAACGGCGATCTCCCAGGGGTCTCCTGATCGGCTGGGTCATGATTGCGTTGGTTGTGCTGATCGTCGCGGTCGTCTGGCTGTCGAGCGGCGATAACACGGAGGAGGCTCCGGGCGGGGGTGAATCGACGGGTTCGGAGCGGTTCGTAGGGACGATGGTCGCGGCTGAGACGACCGACACCACGGCGGCTCTCGAGGTGGTGCTATGGCCGTATGAGTCCGACCCGCCGATCCTGTATCACCCGACGGCGCTCCCGAAGGGTTGGGAGACCTGTCGGGTCGTCGAGGACGCGTCCAAGGGTGACCGGTTCTGTGACCCGCAGGATCCCGACCGGTGGGTCCAGGTGCGGGTGCGACAGGCACGCGACGCCCGATACGACGGTCTGCCGCCGGTCGGTGACGACGACAACGGCGTATGGGTCGAGCGGGGCGCGACGAACGAAGTCGCGTATCGCAGAAGCGGGAACTGGATCGTGGTGCGAAACGACGACACGCTCCCGGCCGAGACACTCGTTGAAATCGCGACGTCGATCCCCGTCGTCGGCGACTTCAACGCTCTCTACGGGTCTTACGAGGTACCGCTTGCGCTCGAAGAGGTCACCGACGACGACCTTGCAGATCTAATGGCGGACTTCGGCTCGGAGCCGAGAGTTGTTCGCGGCGATGCTGAAGCGAACGTGTACGCCGCCGACGCGTCGATATGTGGGTTCCACGCGGACGGCTACAGTGTCCCCGACTTTGCCTGGATGGTGCCTCAACCGCGGCTGGTAGTGGCGTCCGTCGATCAACCGATCGTCATCGGCTACTCGGCTGACAAGAACCGCGCCTACGCTGTGTGGGACCAAGCTGGCTACGGCTGGCGCCTGGAAGGGCGTATGACAGTCGAGGAGATTGAAGCCGCGGCGCTGGCTCTCCTTGAGCGAATCGGCGAGCTTCCAACGATCTCATCGTGATCGCCAGAGACAGGATAGTCCCGAATCCTCGGACAGAGTGTGAGACAGGCGCCTTCCTGGTCTGCCCTGGGTCTGGAGGAGTCAGCTCACTTGAATCAGGCGTGCATTGGGTTGGTTGTGGTGGTCTTCTCGGATTCGGTCGGTGGGTGCATCCCGGTACTGTCGCGAAGGGGTTGAAGGTTGTGGAAGCCGTCGAGGTGTTCAAGCATCGCGCTGGCGAGTCCGATACGGGTTCGGCAGCATCTCCGAGTGAGGTGTTGCGTTGTGCCATCCTCGGTCAGGTCGAAGGCTCGACTAGCTCGGGTCTCCGAAGTAGGCAGAAAGTAGGCAGGAGGGTGCAAAACAGTGAGCAGCAACGCGGGGGAACGAGCACGCAAATCCTTGTAGAGCCAGGGATTCCTGCCAACAGGCCGTTAATGGCGATCCGCATTCCTGCCTTCACACGGCAGAGGTCACTGGTTCAATCCCAGTAGCGCCCACGGCTGGGACCCTTGTGGTTGTTGGGTTTCCTAGGTCAGTCCCCTTCCTTGTTCGCGGTGTCGGTTGCGTCGCGTCCACATTGCGTCCACATCAGAAGCCTCCCAGGGAGC